>NZ_CP084578.1:1508610-1810332 GCF_020410885.1 Sulfurimonas sp. SWIR-19
ATTACTTGCAACAGTTCGACTCTTATAGGATTTGATATCTTGACTGATATAACCCATATGGTCAAGGTGAAAAATAGTTACAACTTCATCTTCTTTATAAGATATTTTTTGTTTTTCATATTTTCTCTCTTGAGAAATCAAATAACTGTTATTGTGTTTAGACATGCTTGTTTTTACTGCTTCTTTTTTTTGCACTTTCCGCTTAGGATAGATTATACGCAAGTTTTCAGAGTCAGAATTAACAACATCTGTTTCATTCATCTTGTTGATACTACTCTTTGATGGTACTTTTCTATAAAATTTATCTTCATTTAAATCTGTACTGCACCGAAGTGCCATAGTTTGAGGAAATTCTTCTTTTAGGGCATCTGCTACAGTTTGTGCACTCTTTAAAGAAGCAAACTTCCCACTGTATATAAGAAACCTTTGATTATCCGTTTTTGTTTTTGTATCTGGAAAATGTGTCAAGATATAGTTGATTTTATTTTTTTCTTTATTTTTTTCAGATAAAGGTATGTCTAGAATTTTTAGACAGTATGGTTTAAAAAAAACTCTCTCATTATCCCTCTTGTGGCTTATTTTGCTTTGTAAAAGTTGCATGCCTCTTCTATATTCTTGTGCTTCTTTACATGATGCAACTTTAGCATTTTTATATTTTGTATTGAGAAGTTTTAAAATATTTTTTGCATTATCATATTTAGTAAATTTACCACTGTAAATATATACTTTATTATTTTTAATTTTAAATGACGGATATGCTATGTCTTCTAAAACTTTCTCTATTTGTTTTTCATTTTTTTCATTTAAATAAAATTCATCTACATATATACAATAACTTTGAGCAAAAACATTACTGTAAAAAAACAGACATAAAAACAATAGCTTTTTTTTCAACTTGCATCCTCTAAATATTTTAAAACGATTATCTGACAATTATACTATAAAATAATATTTATATGCTATAATCTTGCCTAAAAGTATAGGGGTTTTTATGCGCTATCTGATAATTTTATTGACTTTTGTTATTTCTCTAAGTGCAAATTACTGCATTCAAGTGATGACAACAAACCTGTCCGATAAAAGAAGCATCTTAAATGAAGCATCACGTTCCGCATATCGTTCCTTTCAAGATTTACGTGTAGAGCGTAGAGGAAATTACTACGTTTTAAGAGTTGGAAACTATCGACATTATAATGACTCACAACAAGATCTCTACGATTTACGAAATATTAGAAGAGATGCTTATGTTAGAACATGTGATTTTGACCCTCGGGAAGCTATCTATCTGGGCAATAGCAAATTTAGATCTTCTGAACCTTCATACAGCTCTGAACCTTCATATAATAGTTATCAAAGGAATCCGGAAAGAGCATCATCTTACAATAGAAACAATAGCTACAGATCCTCACAATCTCGTGAAGCTTCATACAACAGAAGCAACAATTACAGATCTTCACAGACAAGAAGGACATCGTACAATAGAAATGACGACTACAGATCCTTTCAAGAGAGAGAACCTTCATATTCAAAAAGAAGAGCATACGATAGAAACAATGATTATGGTTATGCTAAGCCACAAAAGATTTCAAGAGAAAGAAATCCTGAAAAATTATCAAATGACTGTGAAAAGTGTTTTGTACCCCGCTATAAAGATGAACTCTATGATTTTTAAAAAATCCCAAGTAAATAACATTCATATAAGTTTCAACTACTAGAAAAGAATCATCGCCTATTATCGCAAGAACTGTCTTTAATCTATTTTCCAAGCTGTTTATGCGGCAGTTTACCTAGTAACTGTTTTTTAGTTTTTAGTGTAAAATTTCAGAGTTCGTTTGACACCACCCGTAAGGGTGCTTACAGATAATGGTATTTACTCCACCGTTATATTAAAATGTGCAACTTTCCCAGCTTCTTGGTCATGCAAACACACAAATGGTTTTTGATGTTTATGTAAATTATATTGACAGATTTAATGATAAATTTGACAGAAGTATTGAAATATATGTGTAACGGGGTAGGATAAGAAAAAATCACTTTTTCAAAAATGTGCTTGAAAGTCCGTAAAATAGGGGTTTCTGGTGGAGAGGAGGGATTTAAATCAATACATATTCTCCCTATATATAGGCGTTTTCAAAGATACTATTTCATATACTACCGTTATTAATACCGTAAAAAACTTTTAACCCTAAATCACTTGTACGCACCTGTACGGGAGTAGTGCTATCGCTATAAACCCCTAAAATAGGACTTGTACGACTTGTATCACTTGTACGGGCTACTTTTATAATTTGCTTTCTTTTTTTAACAGTTCTAAAACTATTTTTTTAAGTACAGGTATATTATATCTGATAACATCCTCTATGATATGATCATCTGTACTGTCATAATCATGTGCTATATAGTTTCGCACTGCATTTATCCCTCTTAAATCATCGGAATCAAACTGTTCTAAAATTTTAAAAGCATTATCATCTTTAAGTTTATTAAACTGTTCAGCAATTCTTACAATATTCATACGAATTGCAGGTTTTATCAGTCTATTTTCTATTGCTTTGGTAATCTTTAACTCATCTGTTGTGGTGATATATTCTATATCTTCTATAGCTTGAAAAATTGTTTGAAGTCTGTGTGATGCCTTAGACATAAAGCAACCTGTCAAAGAGTTTTTTATTTTCATCTGGCACTAAATCAACTCTTGTTTTAAACCTATCTGCAAGTTCATTTTTTATAGTATCAAGGCGAAGTAACTTTGAAAAGCCATCTTTATATTTTTTAGAAAATTTTTCATAATCCATTTTATAGGCTATATCAATATCACTAAATTGATGTTGTTTGTCTTGGGCATAACTCCCAAACAATCCAACTAAAATAATACCTTCTTTTTCATATAAAGGCTTTATATTTTTTAACTCTTGAATAATAATGTTTTTATTAACCATTTATAAAACCTCACTCATATATTTGAAATATTATAACATACAAGAGATAAGAACAGTTAGCTATTATATTTTTTTTAAAAAAGAAAACATTATAGAGATACATACTTCTTCACTGTAACATATGAGACATTTGCAGTTTTCGCGATGCTGCCAAAAGATCTAGAAGAAGATTTGGAATAATGGGTGTTGAGGGCATAAGCAGTAGTCTATCTACTCCGTAAGGGTTAAAGGCATATCCTGGTATTTGATAGACTGCTCCTACTGCTTGCGTGAGGATAGCTCCTAAAGAGTGTCCTGTCAAAGTTAAGTTAGCAGTTGTGACATTATAGCCTTTATTCTTTGTATTTAAGATAGTATCTACCCACGCTTTTGCTGCATCAAACTCATAGCTGTGGTTTTGTAAACCTATGATGACATCATCTGCTATATCGAATTTCTCTTGTGTTCCTCTAAAGGCTATGACATATTTGCCTGTACTTGTGTCTTGGAGTAATAAAGCATTGAAGCCTTGGTTGGAAGCTGGGGTGTGGTCTAGGACTTTGTAGGTGGTGCCTCTAATAAACTTTACAATCTTATTACCACTAGTATCGTAGTCATCTTTGAAATAATCCACTATTGATTTATTGTTATTATAAACCTCTTCAGAAATAATCCCCATTGTAGTAATTGTATTTGCATTTGCTTCCATTTTATTTTTCTCCTTTTATGTATTTGTTGTATAAGTAATTGTTTAAACCAACTTTGTGCTTTCTTGATCCATAAAATCCTATATAATCAAAGCCTTTTCCATCATAATATAGATAACTCACTCCACACATCGGTTCCTGCCAATAATATACATTTCCCAAAGCTACATCAGGCAATAGCTTGTAATAAAACCTCATATACCTTCTATTATAAGCGATTACTTTGCTTGTATTGTTCTCTATGACTTTTGTCTCATCTGAGTAGAGAAACTTTCTTGCAAAAGAGTTAAGTGGTATTTCGTTAAAAGTTACTGTGTAGTTTGTTTTTGGCATGGATTGTTTTGTGAAGATTTTTTGCGTTTTCAAGACGATTTGTACATATTTTTTTATTCCTTTCGTGTACCATTCACTTTCACTAAACTCTTTTTTGAGGCTTTTGAGTATGGGTTTGTCTAAATGATAAACATATACATGCTTATTATCAGGTGCATTGAGTGCCATTGTCTGAAGATGTATGCCGTCAAGATAGTTTTCTATCATCAACTCTCTGTCTTCTTTGCTAAATCCAGGTGTCAAACGAACTGCTAAAATTGGCACTAAAGTAAATGAGTTCAAAGTTACTTTTTAAACATAAACCTTAAAAAATCAAATTAATTTTGATAGACTCTCTTGCATCTTTTTTGAAAGGGGTCAAGTGTTAGATAAAAGGCAGGTTCGTATGATCAAAAAATTTTTAGAAGAGGGCTTAAACAAGACGGAGGTGGCAAGACGACTAGGGATTAGTCGTGAGACAGTTCGTAAATATTCCAAGCTTCCAGATGGATATGTTCCAATTATTAACAGAACACCTGTGGAAAATATTGTAGATCCTTTTCTCCCAGATATTGCAAAGATGTTAGAGACTGCAAAAGAAGAAGAGTCTTATATTCCAACAACTGTTATTTATGCAGAGATACAAAAGCGAGGGTATAAAGGAAGCTTGCGTTGGCTTCAGCAGGTGATGCAGAAATATGAATTGCGTGAGCGTATAAAAAATGATGAGAAACTTATCCGCTTTGAAACAGAGCCAGCCAAACAGATGCAAGTTGATTGGGTCGAGTTTCCCAAAGAGAAGCTCTCTGCTTTTGTGGCTACAATGGGATACTCAAGAGCATCATATGTTGAGTATGTCGATAATGAGAAGATAGAGACACTGCTTGCATGCCATATGAATGCATTTAGATACTTCGGAGGCGTTCCACTAGAGTGTCTATACGATAATATGCGCACAGTCATTATTAAACGCAATGTATATGGAAGAGGCAAACACAAACTCAACCCTCTCTTTAAAGACTTTGCAAAGCACTGTGGATTTACAATAAGAGTGTGTAGACCATATCGTCCAAAGACGAAAGGAAAAGTTGAAAGGTTTAATCACTATTTTCGATATAGTTTTCCCAATGCCCTTAAAGTGCATCTTGCTATGATGTATTATGAACTAAATCTTGAAAATGCAAATGCAGAGGTTTTAAAATGGCTTGAGAATGTTGCCAACATAAGGATACATCAAACAACATTGCAAAGACCATTTGACTTACTTGCAGAGGAGCAACCCCACTTGCTTTGTCTGCCTAAACCTTATGGTGGCATCCATCCAAAGGTTATCATCAAAAGTGTAGCAAAAAAAGAATCATACTTCAATAGAGACAATTGTAAAATTGACTCTTTGTATATTCCAAATAGAGATATGCAAACCTATGACGATTTAATACCAGCGGCAATGTTTCTATCACTCTTACCGGCATTGACAACACCAATGCAAATAGGAGGTGCACTATGGCATTAGAAACCAAGATCCTCTCATTATGCAAATCATTGAAACTCTCTACAATAGCAGAGGAGTTTCATACTGTTGCTGCAACTGCAGCAAAGGAAGAGTGGCAGTATGTACAATTTTTACAAGAGCTGTTGCAGCGGGAATATAACAACAGAATGGATAGAAGTAAAAGCACCTTGACAAAGCTTGCAGGATTTCCTGCAATAAAAACACTTGAGCAGTTTGACTACACTTTCTCAGTTGGTGTCAATCGTAAACAAATAGAGGAGCTCTCTACAAACGAAATGAAAATATTATTCTTCTTGGTCAGTGTGGCGTAGGTAAAACACATCTTGCTATTGCTTTGGCATATAAAGCGGTACAACACAGATACAAAGCAAAATTCACTACTATCTCTGAGCTTTTACATAACGCCACAAAAGCAAAAAAAGAGCGTAAATATGATGCTTTTTTAAAATCGGTTACAAACCCATCTGTACTTGTCATCGATGAAATTGGCTATTTCAATATGAACAAGGAGGAAGCTAATCACTTTTTTCAGATTATCTCTAAACGCTATGAGAGAGGTTCAACTATTCTTACATCCAATCTTGTCTTTAGTAAATGGACACAGATATTTGCTGCATATGACGGAGCATCCGGACACCCAACGCGTTTCAAATCGGACACCAAGAAAGAGAATATTTTCTGTAACGCCATTCTAGCATAAAGTGTCCGAATGATTTTTTAATATTCGTCAGTTTTGATGCTCGATTTGAGTTTTCGCATCGATGGACCACTCAGTTCTATTCTATGGGAGGAGTGAACAATTCTGTCTAAAATTGCATCTGCAATGGTGTTGTTGTTGAGATAGTTATACCACTCACTTACAGGAAGCTGTGAAGTGATAATTGTAGAATTAATCTGTGTTCTGTCCTCTATGATCTCAAAGAGATTCGTTGCATCATCTTCACCCATAGGTATCACACCGAAGTCATCAAGAATCAGCAGTTTAAATCTTGAATACTTTTTAAGCAGATTAGTATAAGTTCCATCCAACCTTGCAATTTTTATCTCCTCAAGTAATGAAGGAGTTCTTACATAGTAGGCTTTGTACCCATCAAATATAGCCTTATTGGCAAACGCTTGAGCGAGATAGCTCTTTCCAGTCCCAGTTTTACCGGTAATGATGATGTTCTGTCTGGCATCGATGAAGTTGAGTGAAGATAATGACCTAATCTGTGCTTTGTTGATCCCTCTTTGTGGTGTATAGTCTATAGCATCGAGTGCTGCTTGCTTGTCTTTGATTTTTGAGAGTCTGTGATTCATGATAATGCGTTTATTGCGTAAAAATATATCCTGCGCATCAAGAAGCTGATAGAGTCTTTCGCTAAACCCCATAGAATCGTAGTTGATATCCTCCATCTGTTGCATATATGCCTCTTTAAAGCCCTTATAGCCAAGTTCTGTCAGTTTGTTGACAACGGTAGTGTGATTCATTCTTTTGTCCTTGTTTTTTTTTGTTGTTTGATTGTTATTTCTATTTGTACTCATCCGCACCGCGGATATTGGAGTGGTTGTTAAAGAGTGCGTACTGTGATGATGGTTGCACATTATTGGCACTGTCACTCAGATAGAGCTTTTATCGAGTATCGATCTGATCGACTTGTGGTTGTGGTGTTATGCTTTGTAGCATACATCAGCGCCAACTCCAGCTCTGTGTTACCATAGAGTTTTGCCAACGATAAGATGGCTACTATTTTATTATACGCCTGTGGTGGATACTCCATCGATGCAAATATATCCTCCACAAACACACTGCTGAATTCACCTATCTTTTTTGCCCAAGAGCGCAGTCTTTGTGGATTCATACTCTCGTTTACATACTGATGTTTACTTGGCATATGTTCATGCAGTGTCGAGCACTCACCGACTCTTCGCAGCGGTGGATGTGTAGCGATGAGCCTGTTCTTGTGGTAGATTAGACACTCTGTGTGGAGTATCGTACCTCACCTCTTCTTTGATATATTTGTAAGGTACGGAGTAGTTGCATTTCTCAAGGCTTATTATGGTAATCCTGATGCACTTTTGCAATCTTGAACTGTTTATAGACATAGCTGTTTGCAGACAGTGGATTGAGATAGGGTGCATCGAGCTCATTAAAGAGCTCTGTTCTACTCTTTTGGAGATGTTTTATAATCTTGTTGTGTATCTATCGAGCAACTCCGCTATAGCTTCGTTGAGCTCATCGACACTGAAAAACTTATGGTGGCGAAAGCGTGCGAGAATGTAGCGTTGAATCGCTTGGACACCCTGTTCTGCTTTTGGTTTGTCTTTGGCTTTCTTGGGCGTGCGGGATTTACTATGACGCCATAGTGGCGATTGAGGTCTGCATAGCTCTCATTGACGACGATACCGTTTTTATTATTGGAGATGATGGCACTTTTTGAGATTATCGGGAACTGCCACTCTTGGCACTCCACCAAAGAACCCATAACACTTGACATGGGAGTAGATGAAGTCCTCCTGTCTTTGACTTGGGGTAGCGTGAACGAAGGTGTATCCACTTGCACCAAGTACGGCTATGAATATCTGTGCATACTCCACTTCACCGGTTCTTTGATTGTGTATTGGCATAGTAACACCGCTGTAGTCTACAAACATCTTCTCACCCGCAAGATGTGTCTGGCGCATGGAGGGTTTGAGTTTTTTGACGAAGCGGCGGTAGTACACGCGAAACTGGGTGTACTGATACCCCATCCGGATTATCCTCTTTATACTCTTCCCACAACAGATAGAGTGTCCACTTTGGTTTTTTTACGTAGTTTGAGCTCTTGGTGGATATAGTTGAAGTTTGGCATCGCTTTGCGTGAGACGACGACACTGGCTACATCGGGGAAAAACTGTAGTTTGAGTGCATCATCATCTAAAACATCAATCTGTTCTATTGACAATCCAAGCTCTTTAAACCGTTTGATATAATCTGCAACGGTACTTTTGGCTACTCCTGTAGCGTCATGTATCTTTCTGATTGACAAGCCCATACTATGGTACTTTACAATATCACGAACTGATCTCATGGATATAATCCTCATTTTCAACACCCTTGTAAATAAATTTACAAAGAGTGTATTTGAATTTAGAAAATATCTCTTTCTTAAACGAATCTTTGTTGACGCTTTTTTAGTAAAAGTGTCCGAATCATTTCCGTCATCACTGTCCGATTTAAAACCGTCACAGGTGTCCGAACTAAAACGTTATGGGTGTCCGATTTGGTGCGTTTTTTGCAATTTGCCGGAGATAAAGTGGTCACTACTGCAATTCTTGACAGACTCTTGCATCATTCACATATCATCAATATACAAGGAGACAGCTATAGACTAAAAGAGAAAAAAGAACAGGGAATTTTAAATTCAGATATTTATAAGATTGAAGATAAATCTTTAGTTCAATCCAAGAAAAAAACCGAGGTGGTTTAAGTTTCAAATTGTAACTTTTTTTTACTTTTTAGTGCAAAATTTTAGAGTTCGTTTGACACCAGGATATACATTATCTTCCCAGTAAATACTTATGGGGTACTCTACTTTTTTGCCTATGTATGTTTTTGGGTTGGGTGCTGTGTTGCAATAGTAGGTGCTGAGTATATTTGTTATGATGATGTCGTAGGTTAAAAAGAGCATAAAGCCCATACTAATTATAACGCTAAAGTAGAATCCGAATTTGCTTTCACTTATCTCCATCTTACGCAACCTTTTTAAAAATATCTATCATTATATCTTGTTTGTTTAGGTTTTCATAATTATTGGTGATTAAATTATAATATGGGTCATCATAGATAGGCACCTCTATAGTTTGGATGAGGAGTCGGTTATAGGTTGCTGTTGTGGAGTTACTGAGTAAAGATTGTACTTTAGAAGTAAGTGCTGCATCTTCGTTTGACACCCGTACAAGTGATACAAGTCGTACAAGTCCTATTTTAGGGGTTTGTAGCGATAGTACTACTCCCGTACAAGTGCGTACAAGTGGTTATAATATTAATCATAACTTAAGTGAACAGCATTTTGAAATGCCGACTTTATAAAATTGAAAGGGATAAAAAAATGAAAACTAAAATTGATAGAATTTTGAAGCTAAAAGAGGTGATTGCGGCTACTGGCTTGAGTCGATCAACCATATATAATTACATGTCGCTAAATCAATTTCCCAAGTCGATCCAATTAACGCCACGCCGGATTGGGTGGCGGGAGAGCGATATTATTAATTATCTAAACTCTAAATCATAATTTTAAATTGTCCAGGTAATCGCTCCACCATTTATTGAGTCCTATCCGCTCATCTATATACTGTGCCTTGTTATACACCTGCTGCACACTGTTGCCCACACTGTGGGCTAATTGCATCTCTATTATATCGCTACTATAACCATGCATTCGTATATTTTCATGTAATATTGTGCTCGCCGTATGTCTAAAACCATGCGCTGTGATGTCAAAACCTAGTCTTTTGAGTCCATAATTTAGTGTATTTTCGCTCAATGGTTGGACATTTGAATTCGGGGATGGAAACACATACTTACTCACTCCATAGCTTATCTGTTTCATATTATTTATGTATTTAATCACGGTATCGCTAAGTGGCACCATATGCTCTTTTTTCCCTTTCATTTTTTCGGCTGGTATGGTCCATATTTTTTTGTTAAAATCAATCTCACCCCACTCCATAAACCTTATATTTGCTGGTCGCACATACAGATACGGCATGATACACAGGGCATTCCTGGTAGCATAATCACCTTGATAACCTTCCATTAGTTTCAATAGTTCTGCTAATTCATTTGGATCCGTGATATGCTTAAAATTCTGTACTTTTACACTTCTAAAAGCCAGTTTTTTATCTAAATCAGCCATTATGTTTCTTTCTGTATAGCCTTGCATCACAGCATACTTAAACACCCGCTCAACCACGCTAAAAGTCTTTTTAGCACTTACATTCGCACCTCTTTGATCAATCCGCTGTAATGTTTTTAACATCTCTAAAGTTTCAATTTCACTTATATCCTGATCCTGGTGAAATGGAAATATATCTTTAGTTAATTTTTGCATACAATCATCTACATAGTTCTTACTTAGATCTTCTCTTTTTTTAAAATACTCTTCAGCAACAGATTGAAATGTTTTTTTACTTTCTGCTTTTTTTCTATCTAAGGGGTTAATATTATTTCTTATTTTCTTTTTTTCTTTTTTATATCCTCTCTTAATGCTCTTGCCTCTCTTAGACTTACATCTGGATAGTTTCCGAGTCCTAAACTATTTCTCTTTTTTAAAAAAGAAAAATCAATTACCCATCTCTTTTTACCGTTTTTATTGATCAATAGATATAAGCCGCCACCATCAAATAGCTTATAGGGCTTATCTTTTGGTTTTGCTTTCTTAATTTCTGTATCTGTAAGTGGTTTTGTAATTCGTGCCATCTTGTAATCCTTATTACGGTAGTGTTTTTTAAAAGTAAAATATACCGTAAATACTACCGTAAAAAGATTAAGATTTTGATGAATAGTAATGTATCTATTTGGACGATAAATGTAGTAAAAGTTCGTATTTTAGGGAGTTTTTAGACTTCACAAGAGGTTTTAAAATCTTTAAATGGTGGACGAGGAGAGATTCGAACTCTCGGTACCGTTGCCAGTACGCATCCTTAGCAGGGATGTGGTTTCAGCCACTCACCCACTCGTCCTTTTGAAGAGTGAGATTATAGTCATTATTTCATAATATTTAGCTTAAATCTGTGCCAATATTTTTGCAACGACGGCAGCAGGCTCTTTTGCCTGATAAATCGGACGACCAACTACTATAAAATCTACGAGTGCTTCTTTGGCATAGGCAACATCGGCGACTCTTTTTTGATCGCCTGCATCTTCGCCAAAAGGACGAATTCCCGGAGTAAGTGTCATAAACTCTTTACATGTAAGCTCTTTGATAGCCTTGCTCTCATACGCCGAACAGACAACACCGTCAAGTCCGCTCTCCATTGCATCTTTTGCAAACTGATTTGCTTTTGTTGCTATATCCGCTTCATAAATGGCTTGAAATTCCTCTTCACTAAACGATGTCAAAGCCGTTACCGCCAAGACCAACGGACGATTGTCATACTTTTTCAGTCTTTGCATCACGGTACTCATGGCCCGTTTTCCTGCACTTGCATGGACATTAAACATATCAACACCAAGTCCCATAATAGACTCAGCGGCATCTGCCATGGTATTTGGAATATCATAAAGTTTTAAATCTAAAAATATTTTAAAATCGGGGTTGATTTGTTTAATGGCCTGCAAAAATGCTTCGCCGTCACGAATGTAGGTACGCAGTCCGACTTTGAGCCAGACATCATACTCTTTTATTTTTTCAATTAAAGCGAGATTTTCTTCTTTTGTAGGTAAGTCAAGGGCAACACATAATTCCATAAACAACTCTTTTTTATGGAATTATAGCATGAAAACATAAAGCCCAGACTGAAGTCTGGGTTCCGGAAAAGTCTTATTACTTGGACTTTACCATTGCTTCAATTTTGGCAACGATACTTGGATCTTCCAGGGTTGAAATATCCTGAGTAATTGCCTCGCCTTTAGCGATAGAGCGTAAAATACGACGCATAATCTTTCCACTTCTTGTTTTTGGAAGTCCAGGTGCAAAAACCATATCATCACAAACAGCAATGTTTCCTATCTCTTTTTTAATAATATTGTTAATGATTTTTGCCTCCTCAACCTCATCTGCCACGCCTTTGTCATCTTTTAAAACGATGTAGGCAAAAATACCCTCACCTTTGAGTTCATGTGGTTTTCCGACAACGGCTACCTCAGCAACATTTGGATGTTTTTTGATAGCTGCTTCTACTTCAGCTGTACCCATTCGGTGTCCGCTGACATTGATAACATCATCAGTACGTCCCGTAATCGTGATATAACCGTCCTCATCATACACAGCACCGTCACCTGTAAAATAGACAGGTTTACCGTCTTTTTGCACATCACCAAAATAAGATTTTATAAATCTTTCTTCATCTCCCCAAACACCGCGAATCATCGAAGGCCAAGGACGTGTAACACACATATAACCACCCTCTCCGACTTCAACTTTCTCACCGGTTGCCGGGTCGAGTATCTCTGCCATTATTCCAGGAAGAGGAAATGTTGCACATCCCGGTTTGATATGAGTAGCACCCGGAAGCGGAGAGACTATATGTCCGCCTGTTTCTGTCTGCCAATAAGTATCAACGATAGCACATTTACTTCCGCCAACCTCTTCATAATACCATTTCCACGCAGGAGGATCAATAGGCTCTCCAACAGTTCCAAGCACTTTCAAACTGCTCAAATCATACTTAGCCGGTTCATCTTCACCCATTTTATGCAATACACGAATCGCAGTAGGCGCAGTATAGAACTGGTTGATTTTATACTCTTCTACCATTTTCCACGGACGACCCGCATCAGGATAGGTCGGCACACCTTCAAACATAACTGTTGTTGCACCCATTGCAAGCGGACCGTAAACAATATAGGTATGTCCCGTAATCCAGCCGATATCCGCAGTACACCAGTAGGTATCGTTTTCTTTGACATCAAACACCCATTCCATTGTCATCTGTGCCCACAGTATATATCCCGCAGAGTTATGCTGCACACCTTTTGGTTTTCCTGTTGAACCTGATGTATAGAGCAAGAAGAGCGGGTCTTCACTGTCCATAACTTCCGCTTTACATGTAACGTCTTGCATTTTGATCAATTCGTTATAAGAGTAGTCACGCCCTTCAACCCATCGTATATCTTCATTGTTTCTCTCAACAACGAGTACTTTTTCTACCGGCCCACCTTCTGCCAAAGCTGCATCTACTACCGGTTTTAACATATATGGCTTGTCTTTTCTGTAAGCGCCATCAGCAGTGATCACAACTTTTGCATCCGCATCTTCAATTCTGTCTTTGAGTGCTTCTGCAGAAAACCCGCCAAATACTATAGAATGAATGGCACCGATTCTGGCACAGGCAAGCATCGCATAGGCAGCTTCGGGAATCATCGGCATATAGATGACAACTCTATCCCCTTTTTTGACACCAAATTCATTTTTTAACAGATTGGCAAAACGGTTTACATTGTAATAAAGTTCCAAATAGGTAATGATTTGCTTGTCTCCACGGTCACCTTCAAAAATAATCGCAGCTTTATTCTTGCGTTTGTCTAAATGACGGTCTATACATTGTTCTGAAACATTTAACTTTCCGCCTTCAAACCATTTGACAAAAGGGTAATTCGATTCATCCATTACTTTTGTAAACGGCTCTTTCCAGCTCAGCTTTTCTTTGGCAAATCTGCCCCAGAACCCTTCATAATCTTGCATCGCTTCTTCTTGCAAATCATGATATTCACACATATTTTTGATTCTTGCAGTTTTTGCAAACTCTTTGTTTGGTTTAAAAATCGGTTTTTTTTCTATTTCTGACATTTATTTTCTCCTGTGTTAGTTTTAAGTAAATCATTGCTGTCATAATGGCATCATTTACAGCATTATGCACACCCATCTGAGGGATATTACAGTTTTTCAAGATTGTATCAAAACGCAAATCAATATTAGCTTGCGGTATCATTGCAATTGTTTTATCAAAATATATTTCAGAAACTTCAACCATTTTGTTTGGCAAAGTGATTCCAAGTACCGGCTTTATATATTTGTTTATCATCGCAACATCAAACTCAAGATAGTACCCCACCAAAGTGGCACCTTTGATATAATTCAAAAACTCTTTAATTCCTTCCAAGGGTTCTTTTGCATTCTCCAAGTCACATGGACGAATTCCATGTATTGTTATACTTTTTGCATCAATTGCTCCAAAGTTTTTCAAATAAACTTCAAAAGTTTGTGATGTCAGTATTTTATTATTTTTAATCTTAACTGCACCTATAGAGAGTATTTCATCTTCTTTTGGGTTGAGGCCCGTGGTTTCAGTGTCAAAAACCACAATTTCATCATTTTGTTCAAAAAGAGAAGAAAAAGATTTATCTTTGAGTTTTGATAAATTTCTCTTTTTTTTCATCTGTTCAAACATGGAAAAAAGCATTACGAAACCATTTCCAAATGAAAATGAAAACTAATAAACTTTTTCAGTTTATCTACCACTTTAAAACTGTCTTTGAGTAAATCCCGGCTTGTTTTGTCCAAATCTTTTGGATTTATATAATTGATATCTTTTTGATCCTTTGCATACAGCATTGTTTTGAGTCTCACAGACAACAGAGTATCAAAACTTTCTATGAGTTCTGTCGCAAAAACTTTATCAAAAACACCTCGGTTGTTCAACTCTTTGATACGTTCGATTGTATTGTTTTTTTTGATTTTATTCTCCAGTGCCAGACATCTTATGCCGTGAACAATTGCAAATATACCGCCTTTTTTCAAATCCAGTTTGTTTTCATGCTCTTTGTCAAGCTTAAAACCGCTAAAAAGAGAAATGGGTGTTTCAAAAAAAAGCGTTGCTTTTGCAAGATGGGCTAAAACATCATCTCTCTTCTCAAAACGCGTAAACAGATGTTCTTTTGCCGCATTCTCTAAAGTACAATCACCCGCAACACACTTTGCATCTAAAAATATACTCAAATTTTGTAAACTGTTGCCTGCAAAACTTGCTATCCAGTTATCTATTTCATTTTTAAAGTCCCCTAAATTACGACGCCAGTACGCATTAGAGACCATAACATTGCCCTCACACTTGACAAACCCTATTTCTAAGAGCGCCCTGTTGAGTTTATGCATAGGCTCTACAAAAAGTTCTGTATCCATATCATCGGCAATGATCAGAGCATTGTCCTGATCAGTTTTGAGTATCTGTTCCTCTCTGCCCTCAGAACCCATTATGACAAGGGCACATTTCTCCTGCAGAGATTCATCAACATACATCGAAAAAACTTTTGCATATATTTTCTGGTTGAGTGTTGCAACAAGTTTGCTGATATAACGTACTTTTACACCATTGGAATCAAGTGTTGTTACAAGATTTTTTAATCCGTTTTGAACCTCTTTTAAATCATCAACGTTTTGTGCTTTGTCTATTTGCACAGAAATCAGGTAAGAATGGTTTGCAAAATAACTCAACAAATCCAACTGCTCTAATATTCCGACAATTTCATCACCCTCTTTTACAACCAGGCGCTTAATCGCATTGTGCGTCATAAGTACCAAAGCATTAAATAAAAAGTCACTCTTCTCAATAGTAATAATATTTTTAGATGCTATATGCACAATGGCATCACTCACATCATATTTACCCATCAAAACCTTCTCTCTCAAGTCCGTATCCGTAACTATACCGTAGCTGTTTTCATCCCTTACGAGAATACATGTAGCCTTAATCTTTTTCATCTCTTTTAAAGCATCTGCTATTGTTGTATCTTGTGCAACAATACAAACAGCATGAAGATAAATATCTTTTACCTGAGATACCAAAAAAGGAGTTAATTGATTCTGCTGTGAATACTCTTTTAAATGTTGATGACGTGTAATAAAATCTTGTAAAAAATACTCTTGTATGCGTTTGTTTTGTAGCAATTCCAAAAAGTCATCTTTTTGAATCTCATAGCAAATCAAATCTTCACTGACAACAAACCTGTTCTGTGTTGTTCCGTAAATCAAAGCATCCGCATCAAAACTGTCCCCTTCACCGTAAACAGTATGCAGTGTATCATCAATATACTCTGACACATATCCTTTTATGATGATATAAAAAGCAACAGACGGAAGATTTTTGCTGATGAGCAGCGTCTCTTTAGGGTAGTATGCAATGTCGATTTTTTGCATCAGCTTACTCAGTTCCTCTGAACTGAGTAAGCCAAAAGGGTGAATAGACTCAATAAGTTTTTTTTGGTCTAAGATGCTCATAGTCTAATGCTCGGATGCACCCTCGGCACCAATACCTGTCTGACTTCTGATGTATTGTGCTTCAAAAGCCTCCATCTCTTGTGCTGCAGCCTCTGATTTGTCAGTTACTGAGAAAAACCAGATACCGACAAAGGCAACAGTCACAGAAAAGAGTGCCGGGTATTTATACGGAAAAATCGCTTCGGCATTGCCAAAAATCTGTACCCAGACAATCGGACCGAGGATGACAAGCATGACAGCTGTAGCCAGCCCCAAGGTTCCTCCGATGACAGCACCACGCGTTGTAAGTTTTTTCCAGTACATGGAGAGTAAAAGTACAGGAAAGTTGGCAGAGGCTGCTATTGCGAACGCAAGTCCGACAACAAAAGCGATATTTTGCTTTTCAAATGCTATTCCCATAATAATGGCAACTATACCCAGTACAACAGTGGCGATTTTTGACACTTTCATCTCTTTGAGCCCGTCAACTTCACCTTTTTTATACACAGAAGCATATAAATCATGTGATATTGCAGAAGCACCGGCCAGTGTCAGCCCTGAAACAACGGCCAAAATTGTTGCAAATGCCACAGCAGAGATAAATCCAAGGAAAAAGTCACCGCCAACAGCATGAGACAAATGGATTGCAGCCATGTTGTTCCCGCCGAGAATTGGAAATCCACCGCTTATGGCCTGTTTTGCCAGATCCAGATACTGAGGGTTTTTATACACCATCACAATCGCACCAAAACCGATGATGAATGTCAGTATATAAAAATAGCCGATAAAACCTGTCGCATAAAAGACTGATTTACGGGCCTCTTTCGCATTGCCTACTGTAAAAAACCGCATCAGGATATGCGGCAGACCCGCTGTACCAAACATCAGCGCAATTGCCAGAGATATTGCAGAAACAGGGTCTGAAACAAGTCCGCCCGGAGACATGATCTCTACACCTTTTAACTCTGTTGCATGAGCAAACAATGCTCCAAAGCTGAAATCATAATGTGCCATTACGGCAATAGCCATAAAAGTAGCCCCTGAAAGCAGTAAGAATGCTTTAATTATCTGTACCCAGGTTGTTGCAAGCATCCCGCCAAAAGTTACATAAAGAATCATTAAAACACCAACCAGAATAACCGCTACTTCATACTGCAGACCAAACAAAAGCTGTATCAGTTTTCCTGATCCCACCATTTGGGCAATAAGATAAAGAATCACTGTGGCAACAGAACCAAATGCAGCCAGTATACGAATAGGTTTTTGGCGCAATCTGTACGAAGCCACATCTGCAAAAGTATATTTTCCAAGATTTCTCAAAGGTTCCGCAATAATAAAAAGAATAATCGGCCAGCCGACCAAAAAGCCAATAGAATAGATAAGCCCGTCATACCCTTTGAGATAAACAAGCCCGGAAATTCCCAAAAAGGATGCCGCAGACATATAATCACCTGCTATAGCCATACCGTTTTGCAGTCCTGTAATGCCACCGCCTGCTGTGTAGAAATCTTTCGCAGATTTTGTTCTTTTGGCTGCCCAGTATGTGATACCCAGAGTTGCACCGACAAAAATAACAAACATAACAATTGCCGGAACATTAAGCGGCTGTTTTTGAATCTCACCGTTGATAGTTCCAGAAGCAAATACCGCAATACTGCCAAAAATTAAAAATAAAAATATTCTGTTAAACATCTAAGCGATCCTTTAATTTGTTTTTTACTTTGTTTGCCAGGTCATCAAACTGACCGTTGGCTCTTTTTGTATATATACCTGTCAGTATAAAAGCAAAAACGATTACAGCCATTCCAATGGGGATGCCTATTGTTGTTACGGTTTTACTCGAGAGAGGTACAGCCAGTGCCGAAGGGTCAAAAGCTATTGTCAGTATAAATGCAAAATAGACTACAAGCATCGCTACAGTTAATTTCAGAGCAAATCCCTGTCTTGTTTTTACAAGCTTTTGATAATCAGGATCTGCTTTTATCTGTTGTATCTGTTCTTTGGTCATAATTTTTCCTCGTATAATAAATTTATCAAGTCATTACATCCAAGGGAGTAGTGGTTTGATAATTGTTTTTTAGTTTTTGATAAAGTCGTTTTTGTGTTTGTCAAATACTAAAACAACTTACAGTTAAAGAGTTGAATGACAGTCATTTTTCCTTATGAGGTTTTATGCCACTATCTAAGAAAGCATACTGCGTTTAACTTGTGTAACTTACCTATAGGATGCCAGGATGGGTTTTATCTCAATCCTCTATCGTTACGAGGCTGTAAGAAAAAGTTAAACAAATGAAAGGATGCACAATGCACTATTATGTAGGTATAGATATAGCAAAGAGTTTTCATGTTGCCTGTGTGGTTAATCAAGATGATAAAGTAATAAAGAAGTCACTCAAGTTTAATAATGACGAGAATGGCTTTAGTGAATTGGTTTTACTTTTGAACTCTATTGATGAAGTTTCAACCTTTACCATTGGTATGGAAGCAACAGGAATCTTCTTTGAAAATCTCTACCTTTATTTGAGTGAAAAAGGATTTAATGTACTATTACTCAATCCTTATCAAACAAATAGATTTAGAGAGATGGACAGTATGAAAAAAGTAAAAAATGACAACATTGATGCTTTAATGATAGCAGCTCTTATCAAATCAGGTAGATACTCTAAAGCTTATGTGAGTGAAGATACTTACCAAAGTATTAAATCACTCTATAGACATAAGAATAATCTCCTTGAGGAGATAAAAAAGCATAAACGACAGATATCTACACTCTTAGCTGTAGTATTTCCTGAGATGGAACAGGTAATAAAAGACCCATTTAATGTAACGGGGCTTGCTCTACTTGAAAAGTATCCAACTGCAAAGCATTATGAGTATGCCAGTGCGCAGAGGATACTTAAAACCTTTCGAGGTATTAAAGGCAATAACTTTAATGAGCAAAAAGCACAAAAGCTTTTAGAGTTAGCCAAACACTCTGTCTATCAGGGTAATGGTGTAGATGAGAGAGCTTATGTCATAAAGTCTCATATTCGACTTATTAAACTTCTACAAGAGGAGCTTAAAGAGCTTGAAAATGAGATGCTAAAGCTTTTTCATCAAGCACCACAACTTGAGAGGGATGAGGAGCAAGAGGTCATGGATATTATTGATAACCTTCGAACCATTCCTGGTGTAAGTGATAAAACCATCTTTGCACTCATTAGTGAGTGTGGGGATTTGAGCAGGTTTAAAAACAACTCTCATCTTATTGGTTATTTGGGCCTCTATCCTACACTGGAGCAATCTGGCAATAAGCTTAGTTATGGTCCTATTGCAAAGAGAGGTGCAAAGTTAGCTAAAAAAGCGTTATATCAAGCTGCCATTGCAGCTATTAGACATAATAATGAACTTAATAAGCTCTTTAGAGACAAGGTCTCTCAAGGCAGAGCCAAAAAAGAGGCTGTAGTCATTGTTGCAAGGAAACTTGCTCATATCATTTTAGCTATTTATAAAAACAATGTTGCCTATAATCCTCAAAGGGTATTTCAGGCATCAGCATCTTGAGTTTCATTCAACTATTTAACAATAAGTTGTTATAGAACTTGATAAACACTATATAGACAATTATATAACAGTCTATACCCTCAAGGGGCACCTAGCACTTTATCATTGTCAACCAAACAGTTTTTTAGTTGTTTGATCATTGAAACACTTGAGTCAAATTCTAGATAATGACTTGTAAAAAGTGCTTCAAAAATCAAACGCTCTTAAGAGCCAAAAGGCTCTTAAAAATGTTCTTTGAAAGTTTATTGTTACGGGACTATTGTCTTTTTTATTTTTTCGCTCCGTTTAAGTTATTCTTTATAGGATTGCTTGTATTAAAAGTTATAGTTTGCAATGAGTCTGTACTCACTCCAACCAGTGTCACTTCCTGGATTTGTTTCTGCAAATTTTCTGGGAAAATTTCCACGAAAACGAAGCTGCAGTTTTTCAACTGATTTTGGGTAGTATTTGATGTCAAATCCAGCTTCTGTTGCTGTTCTTTGTATACCATATCCGGAATTGGCATCTGTATCAAAAGCGACATAATACGCAGCAGTTGAAAGATTGACTCCATGTTGTTTGAAGTTATAAACAGCCGCAACCTTTGTTGCTTTTGTTCCCGCTAAAAACATATGACGGGTCACCATCCCCTGAGTATATGCCGGCATACCACCAAACTGTGTAAGTATCGCATTTTTATAAGCATCATCTCCTGCATTGTTTGAAGATGTTTGGGAGTAGGCAATATATGCAGCAAAACCTTCATATTTTGCCCCGATTTTACCCGCCCAGTACAAAGAGTCTATTGCCCCATCTCCCCCAAGCGGAGAGTACTGCATATATTTTCCGCCAACACTGTTTTGTTTAATCATCTGTACTTTTACAAATGGTTTTACATCGCTGTTTAGCAAACAGTTCCAGGATACTCCCGCATCAGCGTAGAGTGTATTGTAAAGATTCCATGCATAATCATTTGACACATCTATATGAAAGTTCTTTGCTGTATATTTGAGTTGGATATTTGTAACACCGGCAGTTTTTTTCCCTGTTGTTGCAAGTCCCAAGTTCAGATACTCTCCGGTTGGCACTCCTGTTGAAGCATTAATTCCTCTTGAAGTATACCCTGAAGTAGCAGCGAGTATTCCTCCTGCAGAATAGATATTTGCGAATGTTCCATAAGCTATTCTGTCTACATGTGCTATCTGCACAGTAATGTTTTTCACATCCTTGCTTACAAACTTGTATACTCTGAAAGTATTTGGAAGCGTTCTTGCATCATCTGATCCCATCATTAAAGAGTCATATCTCTGATAACCGAGTTTGGCATCACTTTTTAGCCCATATTGACTGAAATTGTATCCAAGATACCCCTCACCGAGAATTGAATATGACTTGTACCCGGTTCCAAGCAGTGCCGGTGACTGAGCAGTGTGTTGCTGCACTCCAAGATCCTGCACTGTATAAAAAGCCGCAGCCAACCGAATGCCGTTTAATGTAGCTGTTTCATACTTGAGATGGCCACCTAAAACAGTAGCATCTCTGTGCGTATCTGCTCCTGAACCTCCTTGGTATTGTCTGTCCACATAAAACATTCTAATCTGACCGCTTGTTGTTCCTTTTGCAAACATATCTTTTATGTCATCAGAAAGAACATGCACCTCTGGTGTGTCCGTAATACCATGCTTTAGTTTTATATTCACGCCGTCATAATCAGCATATACACTTGTCACCAGTGCTGCAACAAACATACTTAATGCAATTTTTTTCATATATACCTCCACTGTTTAATAAGGTAATCATAAATCCAAAACATAGCATTAACATAGCAATTCATATTTTTTACACAAAATTACAATCTAATCTCTGCTGTGTATCAATAGGTAACAATCTAAACTTCACTTATTTTTCGATCATATACCCCATGCCTCTTACATTAACAATAATATCTTCATGAAGTACTTTTTTCAGCCTGTTAATCTCTGCTCTTATGGTTGCATTATCTACAATTTGTTCATCCCATACATACATACGAAACTGTTCAAAATCGACTATTCTGCTTCTGTTCCTGGCTAAAATATCTATAATCTGTGATTGTTTTTTTGTAAGAATCTGGGGGGTGTTCTGAAATAAAAGCATATTGTTTTCCTGATCATACATATAGTTTTTTGAAAGCCTGAGAAAAACCAGAGGAATATCTTTGTCTGTCAAAATTCTGTCAATTTTCAAAGCAAGCTCTTTTAAATGAAAAGGTTTTTTCAAATAATCATAGCATCCCAGGTCATAGGCACGGGAGATATCTTCTA
This sequence comes from Sulfurimonas sp. SWIR-19, assembly GCF_020410885.1. Taxonomy (GTDB): domain Bacteria; phylum Campylobacterota; class Campylobacteria; order Campylobacterales; family Sulfurimonadaceae; genus Sulfurimonas; species Sulfurimonas sediminis. The sequence continues at coordinate 1,530,763 of NZ_CP084578.1, forward strand.
TATCTACCAGGGCGCTGATATAAATACTAGGCGTATGGATTTTGATTGCATGAAGTTTTTCCAAAAGTGTCAATCCGTCTATATTTGGTACAGAGATATCCAAGATCAATAAATCATAGTCGTCTTTTTGAAGATTTTCAAATGCTTCAAGACCGTCTGTAAAACTTACAACAATATGCCCCTGCTCCTGCAGATACTCCTGTATAGACTCGTTTAACATTATTTCATCTTCCAGTAAAAGAATTTTCATTATTCACCCATCATTTTAAATTTATATTCAAAGGTAGTCAGTTTGTCAGTTGATGCAATATCTATGCGCACATTGTCTTCTTCACAAATATTTTTCACCAACTGCAGTCCCAATCCAAATCCTTTGACATTGTTGTTTTCCCTGTAGTATGCATCAAAAATTTTCTCCGGATTTTTTATAATTTTAGACTTGCTTGCTACACTAAACATCACATCTGCTCCTGTTTGCTTTACATGTAAGAAGACTGTTTCCTCCGGCAAAGTGTATTTGATGGCATTTGTAATAGTATTGTCCACAATACGCTGAAGTTTTGTTTCATTAAAATAGATATAAACCTTGTCCAAATCACTGCTGTATTCAAAATCGATTTTAGAAAGATGTGCAACATCTCTGAAAAACTCTATCCGCATGCTGAGATACGAAACCAGTTCAATTGAGACTTTGGGATACGGCACCTGATCTTTTTTTACCAGATAACTCAAATCATCATATATATTAAATATATTTTTTGCAGCCGCTTCTATTTTGGACAATTGTCTGTCTTTTTTATTTTTCATTTCATACAGTTCTATACTTGTCAAAATAACACTCAGAGGCGTGTTTGTTTCGTGCACAGTGTAGCGTAAAAACTCTTTTTGTGCGGCAAGTATCTCCTCTGAAAACTTTTTCTCTTCTAAAAGTTTTGCATTTGCCTGTTCCAAATACAACGTTTTCTTTTGTACCTTTTTTTCAAGAATAAGATTGATCTCTTTTAATGACAGTTTTTGCTGATTTATTGTCTTTACCATTTCATTTGCATACAGAACCATCTCTTTAAATTCTTTAAAAAAAATTTCATCAGGACTCAGCAATGCTTCTTTGTGTGCCGCATTTTTAAAAAAATTCAAAAACCGATGCATATCATTTTGAATCAACGCATAAAATATCTTATACAATCCAAGCATGATTGCAAAAAGTATAAAAGAGAGTGTCACAATAGCCAAAGTGTTTTTTATCAGAAGGCTTTTGAGCTGTTTTTGCGTATCTCCGTAATCAGCCACACTGTGTTCTTGCTTGTAGAGCGCTTTTTCATAATCCTGATAATTTTCTTTTATCAGCAAATAGGCAAATATAATGACAAAAACCAATATGACAACAGTTGTAACAGTATTGGCCTGCTTGATAGTCAAAGATGTAAATCTGTTCTTTTGCATTTTTTATCCCTGTTTTTCTCAAGAAAATTATACCGCTTTTAATTCCGAACTTAATTTTAAAAGTACAAGACATATTTATAAAAATTTAACTATAATACCAAAAATAAAATAAAGAGGTTTATATGTTTGGAAAAGCACAACTCAAAGAATACAATTTAAGCGAAGAAGAATTAAAAAAACTGCAATATGCAAAAATTGTAACAAACAAAGGCGATATCTGGATTAAACTTTATCCGGAGGAAACACCAAATACCGTTGCAAACTTTGCACATTTGGCACAAACAGGATTTTATGACAACCTTAGTTTTCACCGTGTTATTCCTGGTTTTATGGCACAGGGCGGTTGTCCACAGGGAACTGGAACAGGTGGTCCGGGCTGGTCTATAGCATGTGAAACTGACAAAAATACGCATAAACATGTCAAAGGAACACTTTCTATGGCACATGCCGGGCAAAACACAGGCGGAAGCCAGTTCTTTATCTGTTTTGTACCGTGTCCGCATCTTGACGGAGTCCATACAGTTTTTGGCGGGATTGAAGAGAATGACGCTGAGAGTTTTGCGGTTTTAGATTCAATTGAAGGTCAGGACGAAATAAAAACTATAGAAATTCACGAAAAAAGAGACTAGTTTTAAATAACTTTATTTATTTACATGTAAGCTTGTAAACTTTTTCGGAACCGGTATTCTAGTTTGTGTTTTTAAAGACTAAGGCCTAGGTTAAAACCCAGGTTCCGAAAAATGCTCATTACCTAAAAAATCTTTCAAGGAAAAAGCATCTTAGTACATATTTGTTGCAGTGTTGACTCACACTTCTTTCTGGAAAAACTTCAAAAAGATTTTCCAGAAGAAAAACTGACCGGCTTTTTTTATGACCCGAATATTCACCCCTATTCTGAATATCAACTGCGATTACTTGATGTAAAACGCAGTTGTGACAAACTCGGGATAGAACTTTTAGAAGGCGAATACGACTATGAAAGCTGGCTAAAAGCTGTTCGTGGACTCGAAAATGAACCTGAAAAAGGGGCTCGTTGTGAAGTCTGTTTTGACAAACGTTTTACAACAAGTGCAAAAAAAGCCCTCGAACTCGGTGAAAAGAAGATAACAACAACACTTTTGGTAAGTCCTCTCAAGTCCCAGGAACAGCTTAAACGTGTCGGTGACGAATTTTATAAAAGTCACGGTGTTGAGTTTGTAGCTGTTGACTACAGAAGCGGCGGCGGAACACAGGATCAAAGCCGTGTCACAAAAGAAGAACAACTCTACCGTCAGGACTATTGTGGCTGTATTTTCGGTCTTACCATGCAGCGGGATCAGCAAAACAAACTGATGGATGAGATGTTTTCACCAATTTCAGGACAAACGCTGCCTGCTTCCATTGAAGAACGCCTTTACATGTATACCAAGCGAAATAAGCTTGAAGATGAGGGTAAAGCATATAAAATAATCAAACAAAAGTTTTTAAATTACAGACAATTTAAATGTAAACTCACAGCAGGCAAAAAAGATATTCTTGAAGCCTATGCTCTAAGTTACTCTACCCTGCCGAGAAAAAAAGCACAGGGACGTATAGAATTTTCACATAATGGAGTGCATTATTTTAATCGTGAAGAGATAAAGTTCATTACTTTACAAACTTATAATGATTTGAGCCAATCCAACTACAAATCTATTAAGGAACTTATTTACAATCCTTTGGATTTTGAAAAAGAGCAGAGACTCAGAGCTGTTGTATCGGGCTCAAATTATGATATAACTCCGATAATAGTTGTTCAGGATATACCGCAGGCCAAGCTTATGCTAGAACTCGATGCCAAAGTATATGAAGACACCAAAGAAAAACTTATTATCTTTTCTTAACAATAAATTGGATAAAATATCAAAAAAATATTGTTATAAGGTTTATAAATATGCTTATGGATGTTACAGAAATACAAAAAATTCTTCCTCACCGTTATCCTTTTTTATTAGTTGACAGAGTTACTCAGCTCGAAAAGGGACAATCGGTTACTGCTTACAAAAATGTCTCTATTTCAGAACCGGTCTTTCAGGGACACTTTCCCGGTCATCCGATTTATCCTGGTGTTATGATTTTAGAAGGAATGGCACAGGCCGGCGGAATATTGTCATTTTTGAGTATGGGAGACCTTACAGAGGAAGAGATAGCAGGCAAAGTGGTCTATTTCATGAGCATCGACAAAGCAAAATTCAGAATGCCTGTAAAACCGGGAGACAAACTCGAATACAGAATTTCTGTCATAAAACAAAAAGGTACTATCTGGATGCTTAAAGGTGAAGCATATGTTGATGACAAATTAGCAAGCGAAGCGGAACTCAAAGCTATGATAGTTGACAAGTAAAGGATTTATTTTTGTCTCAAATATCTCAACTTGCCGTTATTGAAGACGGCGCGACAATCGGAGAAAATGTTACAATCGGACCATTTTGCTTTATCTCAAGTGAAGCAACGATTGGCAATGGAACAAGCATAGATGCAAACAGCTGTATTTACGGAAAAACGACTATCGGCAAAAACAACAAAATTTTTTCACATGCAGTCATCGGTTCGATACCACAGGACCTGAAATTCGACGGTGAAGATGTTGAACTCATCATCGGCGACAACAATACTATCCGTGAATTTACCCTTTTTAACCCGGGTACAAAAGGCGGCGGCGGAAAAACCATCATAGGCAACGACAACCTTTTTATGGGATACGTTCACCTCGGACATGATGTCATCATCGGCAATCACTGTATTTTGGCAAATGCTGCAACACTTGCAGGACATGTGGAACTTGGCAACTATGTTGTTATTGGCGGTATGACACCGATTCACCAGTTTGTACATGTAGGCGATTATGCCATGGTGGGAGGCGCTTCGGCTTTGGCACAGGATATTCCTCCTTTTTGTATGGCTGAAGGGAACCGTGCTTCACTTCGAGGACTTAATTTAACGGGTCTGAGAAGACATTTGTCAAGAGATGACATCAATGCCCTTAAATCAGCCTACAGAGAACTTTTTGAATCAGGCAGACCACTCAAAGATACAGCAAGCGAACTGCTGGAAAACTCAGACAATCATTATGTAACAGATTTATGTAACTTTGTCATTACAACAAAACGCGGAATTCCGTTTGAAAGGAAAAAAGTATGATACACAGACATTGCAGCTTTTGTGATGCAAGCGAAAGCGAAAAAAACCCTCTAATAGCAGGCAACGGTGTTTACATTTGTAAAAACTGTGTTGTTTCAGCTTACAAAATAATGTTTGGTGATGAAAAAGAACTTGCAAAAGAAAACAACAGCGAACTTGTTGATGCAGTACACAAACTTATGACACCAAAAGAGCTTGATGCTTTTTTGGGTGAGTATATTATAGGACAGGAAAGAGCAAGAAAACTCCTGAGCGTTGCTGTTTATAATCACTACAAGCGTATATTTAAAATGCACAAATCAGATAAAGATGATACAGAAATTGCAAAGTCAAACATTCTGCTTATCGGTCCTACAGGAAGCGGTAAGACACTGATGGCACAGACCATCGCACGGGTACTGAATGTCCCTATCGCCATTGCGGATGCGACAAGTCTGACAGAAGCAGGATATGTCGGAGAAGATGTTGAAAACATTTTGACAAAACTCATTCAGGCAGCTGACGGTGATGTCGAGCGTGCACAAAAAGGCATCATCTTTCTTGATGAAGTTGACAAAGTTTCACGTATGAGCGAAAACCGCTCCATTACCCGTGATGTTTCAGGAGAAGGTGTCCAACAGGCACTTTTAAAAATCATCGAAGGTTCTTCTGTCAATATACCGCCAAAGGGCGGAAGAAAACATCCTAATCAGGAGTTTACATCTATTGATACTACAAATATTTTATTTATCTGTGGCGGTGCCTTTGACGGACTTGAAGATATTTTAAAGCGTAAACAGGGTGAAAATGTTCTTGGTTTCGGACAGGAAAAGAAAACAAAAGAAGAGAAAAAGCCTACATTTGACATGGTTGAACCGGATGATCTGGTTCATTACGGACTTATTCCCGAGCTTGTAGGACGTCTCCCTATCATTGCATCACTCAATGAAATCACTGAAGATGACATGGTACGCATTTTAACAGAGCCGAAAAACTCTCTGGTCAGACAATATAAAAAACTTTTTGCCATAGATGATGTGGAACTGAACTTTGAAGAAGATGCACTCCGTGCCATAGCAAAAAAAGCCATCAAAAGAAAAACAGGCGCACGGGGACTTCGTGCAATTTTAGAAGAGAGCATGATAGATATCATGTATGAACTCCCTGAATACAGCGGTTATGAAGTAATGATTACCAAAGAAGTCATTGAAAATGGCGAACAACCTCTTTACATTAAGAAAACAACACAAAAAACAGCATAAGGCATAATAAATGATATTTAATAAAATAGTCGGACTTTTTTCAAATGACCTTTCAATCGACTTGGGAACTGCCAATACAATCGTAATAGCGAAAGGTCGGGGAATCATTATCAACGAGCCTTCTGTTGTTGCTGTCAAAACCGAAAAATATGGACAACAGCGTGTACTCGCTGTCGGACATGAAGCAAAAGAGATGGTAGGAAAGACTCCCGGCAATATCAAAGCCATCCGTCCTATGCGTGACGGTGTTATCGCTGATTTTGACATGACTGAAAAAATGATCCGCAAATTCATAGAAAAAGCACATGGCAGAAGCTCTTTAATATCTCCCCGTATTATTATCTGCGTCCCTTACGGATTGACGCAGGTTGAGAGAAAAGCAGTTCGTGAATCAGCTCTTAGTGCCGGAGCGCGCGAAGTTTTTCTCATAGAAGAACCTATGGCTGCTGCTATTGGAGCTGGTGTTGACATTCGTGAACCACAGGGGAATCTTGTTGTAGACATTGGTGGCGGTACAACTGAAATAGGTGTTGTGTCTCTTGGCGGTCTTGTGCTCTCAAAGTCCATCCGTACAGCCGGAGATAAAATTGATCAGGGTATTGTCAACTATGTAAGAAAAAAATACAATCTTCTTATAGGAGAGAGAGTTGCCGAAGAGATTAAAATAAACATTGGAACAGCTGTAGAACTTGACCAGGAACTTACAATGGTTGTTAACGGACGCGATCAGGTTGAAGGACTGCTGAGTTCCGTGGAACTTACAAGCGAAGATGCCAGAGAAGCTATGAAAGAGCCGCTCAAAGAAGTCGCCGAAGCACTACGGGATGTTTTAGAAAGAATGCCGCCTGATTTAGCCGGTGATATTGTCAATCACGGCATTATTTTAACCGGGGGCGGTGCTTTGATCCGTCAACTTGACAAATATCTCTCAGACATTGTCAGAATTCCCGTTTTTGTAGCCGACGAACCTCTTTTGGCTGTTGCACGGGGAACAGGAAGAGCTTTAGAAGAGATAGACCTCCTTCAAGAACTTTTTGAGAATGAATAAAAAATCGTTTGTCTATTTTTTTATCCTGATAGCACTCTTTATGGGTGCTTTATACTACAACAGCCCTATCCAGTCCCCGATTGTTTCAGCACTCAACACTATAAAATCAAATTATTTTGACAGTATAGAATTTTTTAACAACAAAACAGACAAATATTTATTTCAGGCACAGGAGATAGAAAAACTAAAAAAGAAACTGCAAAGATATGAAAACAACCATCTTGTCATACAGCAACTCACCAATGAACTGAACAATTTGTATAATGAAAACAACTCCACCTTGGCAACAAACCCCAAGGTAGAACTTGTCCGTGCAATATCGTATGAAAAATTTGGAAATATCAACAGATTATGGATGGATATTCCAGATTATAATGCCTCAAAAATTTATGGCTTAACCTACAAAGAGTTTGTTGCAGGAATAGTGATAGCAAAAAACAACAAACCTCTGGCACTGCTTAATTCTGACATAAAAAGTGCCTACTCTGTTTATGTAGGGAAAGAAAAAGCACCCGGTATTGCACATGGGAACAATGCAGAAAATATAGTTATCAATTTCATACCGGCCTGGTTCAGTATCAAACCCGGGGATGAAGTGATCACATCAGGTCTCGACAACATTTTTTTTAAAGGTCTCAAAGTAGGAAAGGTTCTTTCTGTTACAAGATCACAAGGCTATCAAAATGCTGTCGTTAAACAATATTACAAGGCGAACGAGCCGGGTTATTTTCATATAATAAGGAAGCTAAAATGAAATATTTCATAATCTTGGTGTTGTTGTTTTTACATCTTACAGCCCAACAAAACAAACAAGAACTTACAATCGGCGCCGGACCGTACTTTCAGAGTCAACCTTACAAGGAGGCCTCTGCCCTTGTTTTGCCTTCACCGGTAATCTTTTTTGACAATTCTGTTGTGTATGCAAGATGGAGCAGATTCGGGCTTTACTTTTTAGGAGACAAAAAAGAAGAATACTCCTGGGGATTTTCCTTTACTGTGCAGCCGAGAACACTTGGCTACAAAGCATCAGACTCCGTCTCTTTGCAGGGAATGAGTGACAAAGACTCAACAATGGAAGGTGGTATTGCTTTTAGCGCCGGATATAAAGACTCTGCCTATATTGAAGTGATGCTTTTGGCGGACATCCTCAACAAATATAATTCATGGATAGGCAGTGTAGAAATTGGTGACAAGTACACAGCAGGTCGATTTACTTTTTATCCGAGTGCTGTACTTTTATACCAGCCCAGAAAATTTCTTGATTATTATTACGGAGTCAAAAATTCCGAAGCAACACTGCAGCGTCCTGCTTACATGCCAAAGGGAGGATTTTCATTTGCCGTGCAAACATATATTAAATATCCTCTGACCAAAAAACTCTCAGCCCTTTTGAACATAAGAGCAGACAGAATTCCAAACAGTGCCTACAACAGTCCTTTGGTAAACAACAAATTTATTTACTCTGGGCTTGCCTCGGTTATCTACACTTTTATCTATTGATACCAATCCCCAGTAAAGATATGAAATTTAAATTAAAAATAAGCTATTAGATACAAGGCAGAATGTTGCAGGAGTTACTGGTAGCTTCAAAATAGTCTAACGAAGTAGATAATACTATCGTTTAAGTTTCATATCTTTACTGGGGATTGGTATAACTAAACTCCTATTAAGTGCCTTTTGGCTATAATCTCTAAATTTATATATACAATTTTCAAGAGGGAACAAATGCCAAAACGCACCGACATAAAAACTATTTTACTTATAGGTTCTGGCCCGATTATTATCGGTCAGGCCTGTGAATTTGACTACTCTGGAACACAGGCTGTTAAAACATTAAAAGAATTGGGTTACCGCGTTGTTCTCATCAACTCAAATCCTGCAACCATCATGACTGATCCTGAATTTGCAGACAGAACCTATATAGAACCTATCAAAGAAGATGTTATCGCCAAAATCATCAAAGATGAAAAAGTAGATGCTGTTTTGCCGACTATGGGCGGACAGACTGCACTCAATGTAGCTATGAGTATGTATGAAAAAGGAATGCTTGAAGGTGTAGAGTTTTTAGGTGCAAACCCCGAAGCGATTAACAAAGGCGAAGACAGACAGCTTTTTAATGAAGCGATGACAAAAATCGGTATGGATTTGCCAAAAAGCAGAAATGCCTACAGTGTTGAAGAAGCCATAGAAGTTGTCAAAGAGATAGGTTTTCCGGTCATCTCAAGAGCTTCGTTTACTCTTGCCGGTGGCGGTTCCGGTGTGGCGTATAATATGGAAGAGTTTAAAAAACTTGCACAGGAAGGCATTTCAGCTTCACCGGTGAATGAAATAGAGATCATGGAATCCATGCTTGGCTGGAAAGAGTATGAAATGGAAGTTATCCGTGACAAAGCGGACAACTGTATCATTGTTTGTTCTATAGAAAATTTCGACCCTATGGGTGTCCACACAGGAGACTCTATCACAGTAGCCCCTGCCCTTACACTCACAGACAAAGAGTATCAAAGAATGCGAGATGCCTCTTTTGCAATTTTACGTGAAGTCGGCGTTGACACAGGTGGCTCAAACGTTCAGTTTTCCATTGACCCAAAAACAGGACGCATGATTGTCATTGAGATGAATCCGCGTGTTTCGCGCTCTTCTGCACTGGCAAGTAAAGCAACAGGGTATCCTATTGCCAAAGTAGCCACCCTTTTAGCAGTCGGATTTACCCTTGATGAGATTGAAAATGACATCACGGGAACACCTGCGGCTTTTGAACCGGTTATAGATTATGTTGTTACAAAAATACCGCGTTTTACATTTGAAAAATTTCCTGAAGCACAAAGTACACTCAGCACATCTATGAAATCAGTCGGTGAAGTTATGGCAATCGGCCGTACTTTTAAAGAGTCTGTTCAAAAAGCACTCTGCTCCCTTGAAACAGGACTTTGCGGTTTTGATGACATTGAGGCGGATGATGAATTTGTCAAACATGAGATCCGTCGTCCCAATGCTGACAGAATCTTGTATGTTGCCGAAGGTTTTCGTCGTGGCATGAGTATACAGGAAATGTTTGACACCTGCCAGATTGATCCATGGTTCTTGTATCAAATACAAGAGATGATGGAAACAGAAGCAACCATCAGCGATAAAATCCTTTTTGATGAGGAGTTAATGCGAAAAGTAAAAGTTGACGGTTTTTCTGACAAAAGAATTGCACAGCTTATCGCAAAAAATTCTCAAGAAACAGTGAGTGAAGACCTGGTCTATGAAGCAAGAAAAAAGCTTGGCATCAGTTTGGAATATAATGAAGTAGACACCTGTGCCGCTGAGTTTGAAGCACTCACTCCTTATCTCTACTCAACAACAAACATTACAAAACTGCCAAATGTCACAAACCGACAGAGTGATAAACAAAAAGTGCTTATTTTAGGCGGTGGACCAAATCGTATAGGACAGGGAATCGAGTTTGACTACTGTTGTGTTCATGCGGCATTCGCACTTAAAGAGATGGGCATAGAGACTATTATGTATAACTGTAATCCTGAAACAGTCTCTACTGACTATGACACATCTGATGTACTCTATTTTGAACCGATAGATTTTGAGCATGTCCGCGAAGTGATAGAAAATGAAAATCCTGATGGGATTATCGTTCACTTTGGAGGGCAAACACCACTCAAACTTGCGGACTCTTTGACAAAAATCGGTGCAAAAATTTCAGGAACACCCTCATCCGTCATTGATTTGGCAGAAGACAGAGAACAGTTTAGTGACTTTGTAAAAGCACATAATCTCAAACAGCCTGCAAATGGTTTGGCCCGGACAAAAGAAGAATCATTCATTATAGCTGAGCGATTGGGTTATCCTGTGCTTGTTCGTCCCTCTTTTGTTCTTGGCGGACGTGGGATGCGTATTGTCTACTCAGAAGATGAACTTCGTCAGTACATGGATCTTGCCATTTCTGTCTCCAATGAAGCCCCTGTTTTAGTAGACAAATTTTTGGATCAGGCCATTGAGCTTGATGTGGATTGTATTTGTGACGGCAAAGATGTCTACATCGGTTCTGTTATGCAACACATCGAAGAGGCAGGTATACACTCTGGAGATTCGGCATGTTCACTGCCTCCGATGAATTTGACACAGGATATGATAGAAAAAGTTGAGCAGCAGACAAAAGTCATCGCACTCGGTCTTGGCGTTGTCGGACTGATGAATGTACAGTATGCAATTTATCAGGATGAAATCTATCTTATTGAGGTCAATCCTCGTGCTTCACGTACAGTTCCTTTTGTCTCAAAAGCAACCGGTATGCCTCTTGCAAAAGTAGCCACACGTGTTATGATGGGCAAAGATTTAAGAAGTTCACTCGCCTACTATGACAAATATGAAATAGTTGAAGAGCACAACGGTCTGCTTCGTCCTCGTCTCAAAGGGCATGTCTCTGTCAAAGAAGCGGTATTTCCTTTCCATAAACTTTACGGTGCCGATTTGGTACTGAGTCCGGAGATGAAGTCTACGGGTGAAGTAATGGGTATCAGTAAAAACTTCGGGGTAAGTTTTGCAAAAGCACAGCTCAGTGCAGGAAACAATATTCCGACAGGCGGAACATGTTTCCTCTCTTTTGTTGATACAGATAAAAAACATGCTCCTGAAATAGCAAAAGGTCTGGTTGAACACGGCTTTAGACTTGTTGCAACAAAAGGGACACAAAAAGCCATAGAAGAAGCAGGCATAGCATGTGAAGTGGTTTTAAAAATTTCAGAAGGTCGTCCAAATATCGAAGACAGCATGAAAAATGATGAAATAGCAATGGCAATTAATACATCTGACAACAACACATCCAAAAAAGATGCTGTTGTCATTCGCCAAGAAGTGCTTAAAAGAAGTATTCCTTACTTTACAACACTCAGTGCAGCAAGAGCACTGATACTCGCACTCGATGAAATGGAAGATGAAAAATGGTCAAGTTCAACAGCCCTGCAAGATTTTTTAGTATAAAAACAAATATCATTCTCTCACAAACCGACACTACTGTCGGTTTTTTGTCACAGGATGCACCTAAACTCTCTGCAGTAAAATCACGTCCAAATACCAAACCTTTCATTGTTGTTTATAAAAATTTTCACGCATTAAAAAAAGAGCACAAAAGAGTTCCAAACAGTCAAAAAAACAGAGTCAGACGCTCAAAAAAAACAACCTTTATAGTAAAAAACCATGCTTTTCGGGTTGCAGAAGATGTCGTTGATTCTTCTTATTTAAGACAAAAGGAATGGACATACTCTACATCTGCCAATGAAAGCGGTAAAAACTTTTCAAGAACTTTTTGTGAGCAAAAAGCTGATATAATAATAGAAGACAAGAGAGGACTGTTTGAAGGTCAGGCTTCAAAACTCTATAAAATCAACCATAAAAAAATAAAGAGGTTACGATGAGCAAACTGTTCCAGGCACTGCTAAGCGGTATGTTTTTTACTTTCATACTTGATTTTTTCATTATATTGGGTGTGAAACTCAATTATATTGATTTTTATGGTGTGCATGTATACTACAATATTTTATTTGCTGATCATCAAAATTTCTTTTTATTTTTATTTTTTTCTATAGTTCTTGGCTATCTGGTAGTCTATGCCAGTACAAAAACAGCACTGATTGTTATAGGTTCTCTCTTTGTCCTCTCTTTTGCAACGCTTATTCCTCCTATAGGAAAAGCTGTTGGAGAAATGATGCTTATGAAAAAAAACATTACACTCAAAACGGACAAATTTTTCTATCATGGTGATCTCTACTATGATGGAAGAAAAAATGTAACATTTTACGATTATGAACTAAAAAAAGTTATAATTCTAGATAAAAATAAAATTCGAGGTCAATATTAGCATGAAACATATTTCTTCAATTGCCAGCGGTGTTGTTTTAGGAACTGCAGGTGTTTTAATGATGAGTACGCTTACAGGGTGTGAGCAAAAACAACAAGAAGCACAAAATAAATTTTTGGTCATAGAACAACAGCCAAACGGAAAGTATAAAGTTGTCGAAGAGATGCCAACACAGGGACCTTCACGTGCAATCATCAGAGAACGTGATGAATTTGGCAGAGTCACAGAGCGTTTTATGAACGAAGAAGAGATGAAAGCTTTAGCTGCACAAGAGTATCAAAAAGTACAAAACGGTACGAGCGAAACACTTCAAGACAATTCAGGCAGTGCAGGCATGGGACTAGCCGGTACAATTTTAGCCGTTGCGGCAGGAAGTTTACTCGGAAATATGATAGGCAATGCGCTGATGAACAACAAAAGTTTTTCCAGAAATGCAAGCAGTGTCAACAGAAGTGCCTACAGCCGTTCGGCAGCAGGCAAGGCAGCAAGAAAATCAACAAGCAGCAGAAAAAGCTTCTTTGGCGGCACTTCAAGAAGCTCAAGCTACAGCAGAAGCAGTGGCGGATTTTTTGGAGGCTGATAGATGATAACGACACAAAAACTGAGTCCAATAGACGATGAAACCTTAGAAGAGATAGGCTTTACCTGGCATACTGATTCTGACGGCAGCAAGTATGTCAGCGATGAACTTGTAGAAGTCACCCAGGAAGAAGCAGAGGCCTATTATGAGGCAGCAAATACTCTTTATGATATGTATGTCGAAGCAGCCGAATATGTCATCAGCAATGATCTCTTTTTTGATTTGGGCATTCCTTTCAATCTTATACAGAGCATTAAAAAAAGCTGGGAAAACGATGTCCATTGGCATATTTACAGTCGTTTTGATTTGGCCGGCGGTATTGACGGACAGGATATAAAACTTATAGAATTTAATGCCGACACCCCTACAGCACTTTTTGAGACTGCACTTTTACAATGGGCAATTTTAAAATCCAATGATATGGACGAAGAGCGTCAGTTTAACAATGTATATGAGGCCGTCACTAACAATTTTAAAAGACTCGTTACACTCTTTGATGACACAAACAAGTTTGAAGAATTCTATGACGGCTGGAAAATTCTTTTTTCTTCTGTTGAAGGCAATGATGAAGAAGAAGCCACCACAAAACTCCTGCAGCAAATGGCAACCGATGCCGGATTTGTTACAAAGTTTGAGTTTTTACAGAATGTCCGCTTTGATGAAGATGGCATTTATGACAGTGATGACATAAATTATGAGTACTGGTTTAAACTTTATCCGTGGGAAGACATTGCAGTTGATGAGCCGGAACTTGCCACAACACTTACAAATATTATCCAAAATCAAAAAGCCATAATTTTAAACCCTGCCTATACTTTACTCTTCCAGTCAAAAGGAATGATGGCAATTTTATGTGAACTGTTTCCGGATTCGCCTTACCTTCTTAAAACCTCTTTTGAACCGCTTCAGGGACTCAAGCAAGTTGAAAAACCTGTTTTTGGACGCGAAGGTGCCAATACAAAGATTATTGAAGCAAACGGAAGTATCAGCATTCAGACTGACGGTCCCTATGCGAATCATAAAAAAATCTACCAGGAGTATGTGGAATTTCCAAAAGATGTCCATGGAAAAAAATATCAGGCAGGTGTTTTCTTTGCCTATGAAGCCTGCGGACTGAGTTTTAGAAAAGGCGGAGATATTTTAGACAATATGAGTAAATTTGTAGGCCATGTTATACTTTAGAGATGCCCTTTAGAGTCTTTGTGGCATTTCATCTTTAAAAGCGGTTTTTTCTGCTTCTTTGAGTAAATCCAGTGCACCTTTGTCTATCATTTTTTGGGCAAGTTCTTTGCCTAAATTTTTACTTTCTTCTATACTTCTTACGACTTTTTTCCTGACTTTCTCATATGGACACACATTTTTTAAGTGTTGATTGCATCATAAACCTTTTGCTGTATCTCATCAAACGATAAAGTATAGAACTTCCCCTTGACATTGAGAGCAAACATATGTTTAATAATATCGCGGAGCAGTTTTTGAGAAAAATTAAATTTTACATTGCCTAATTTCAACCTTCTCTCAAACTCTTTATAGACAGCATACGATACAAACGAAATAAGAACATGCGCCTTTATCCTCTCTTCAATTCTATGATATATAGGTCTTATGCGCAAATCTGTCTTTGATATTCTAAATGCCTTCTCAACATCATATTGATTCTGATAGTGTGCTATAACATCATTGGCTGAGAGTGTAAAATCATTTGTTGCAAACCCTTTAATACCATCAAGTCTCTCATCTTGCATTACTCTGTCTGGATTGAGTTTGTATTTGATATTGCATTTATCATCAATATCCAAATATTTTGCATAGTATGAGAGTTTTAAGTCACTCTTGGTGATATTTTTCTTTGAGAGTTTTGCTTTGATTTTTTCTAATGCTTTTTCTCTTGTTCTTTTATCTTTTTTGGCCCGTTTGGTAGAGTAAGAGAGAATAAGCTTTTGTTTGATGTGGAGTATTTGTTTTTTATCATTTTCATCTTTATAGGGTATCTCTTTTTCAATCTCTATTGTATGAATAGTTCCATTATCAAGAAAGGTTAAATTTGCAATACGTTCTTTGAGATTATTGTCAATATTTTTGATCTTATAGGCAAGGATATATTTGTAGCCATTATTTTCTAAAAAAGCTATATTTGCATGTGTAAGCATTCCTCTGTCAGCTACAACGATTGGTTTGTTTTTGAGATGAAATCTTGTTTGGAATTTTTGCAGTATATCAACAAGAGTATGCCCTTCATATTTATTTCCCTCATATAGCTCAAAGCTCAGTGGATGCCCCTCTAAGGTTGTAAACAATCCCAGCAGTATTTGGGGACGGGCAACTTTTCCCTCTTTTGAAAATCCTATGCGTCTTAAGTCATCTTCGCTCTCACTCTCGAAGTATAATGTTGTTACATCATAAAAGGTTACCGTGATAGCACCTTGCATTATTTTTTTGGTATGCTCAAACACGCACTGCTCTATTTGTTGTTTTATCTCCTCTTGGTAGATAGTATCTAGAAAGCGGTAGATTCTGTTTTTATCAATCTTTTCTTTTTTAAAATATTCAAGATAATCTATAAGGTAGAGCTTACTGCCAGGATAGAGTATTCTTGATATAACAAGCGATTTAAAAAGCTGCATCTTTTGAAAATCTAAAGCGATTTTATCGCATCCTAAATATTTGAATATTTTGCCATAAATAAGTTCATCACCTATAGGTGTTACATCTCTGTTTGCCAATGAAATAAACTCTAAATTATTTTGCTTGTCATCATCTTTTATAGTGTCAAAGAGTGTTGGATAGAGTTCTTTGTTTAATTCTTCTAATCGTTTTTGTGCTATCTCAAGATAGATTCTTTTTTCATCATCATTTTTGACACAGGCAATAGTCTCTACTACCTTATATTGCCGATGAGTCCTGTCTATGATTTGAATACTGATAGTTCCACTACTGTTTTTCTTTTGGCGAATATGCAAACTCATAGGCAAATTGTAACAAATTTATGAAGCCCGGACACACACTTTTTAGATTTTAATGGCTTTTAAATCCCTAAAATAAGGGATTCGTGTTTTTAAAAAATTAGATTTTTTATTGAAATGAGAAAGTCAGGAGGTGTTTTCTTTGCCTATGAAGCCTGCGGACTGAGTTTTAGAAAAGGCGGAGATATTTTAGACAATATGAGTAAATTTGTAGGCCATGTTATACTTTAGAGATGCCCTTTAGAGTCTTTGTGGCATTTCATCTTTAAAAGCGGTTTTTTCTGCTTCTTTGAGTAAATCCAGTGCACCTTTGTCTATCATTTTTTGGGCAAGTTCTTTGCCTAAATTTTTACTTTCTTCTATACTTCTTACGACTTTTTTCTGCATAATATGTGTTCCGTTTGGAAATCCAAGCATAACTCTAAAAACAACATTATCATCTTCTATAACAGCATTGCAGGCAACAGGAGCCGAACATCCCGCTCCGATTTTCGATATAAAATCTCTCTCAATCTGTGTACATGCAAAGGTGTCTTCATCATTGAGACTTTGTGCGATTTCTCGTACCTTTTCATTGCCGGTTACAATTTCAATACCCAGGGCAGCCTGCCCCATTGGCGGTATCATCATATCAAGAGAGAGTTTTTGGGTATAGGGAATCTCTTTGAGCAAATCGAGTCTGTTGAGCCCTATCCACGCCAAAATTATCGCATCGTACTGCCCTTCTTGTAACTTTCTCAAACGTGTATTGACATTTCCTCTCAAATCCTTGACTTTTAAATCAGGTCTTTTTTGCAAAAGTTGCATTCTGCGTCGCAGACTTGTTGTCCCAACCACTGCTCCCTCAGGCAAATCTTCAAGTGTTTTGTAAGTATGTGACAGAAAAACATCACTTTGGTCTTGACGTTGCGTCACAGCTGCAAGTTCCAGACCATCGGGAATATATGTCGGTACATCTTTTAAACTGTGTACGGCAAGCTCAGCATTGCCTGCGAGCATCTCATCTTCAAGCTCTTTGGTAAAATGCCCTTTTCCACCGATGAGAGCCAAAGGTTTGTCTAAAACCTTATCCCCGTTACTTACTATTTTGTTAAGCACAACTTCTATTTCAGGAAAACCTGCTTCAATTCTTTCCTTGATATGATATGCCTGCCAAAGTGCCAAGTCTGAAACGCGTGTTGCTATTGTTAATTTTTGCATTACTTCACTTTTAGGTATTTTTTCTTTGTGTTATCTACAGAACCGTCAAGATAAACCGTCGGTGTTCCACCAACCATAAGGTCAGTAGCGACAAGCCTATCGTGGTTAAACTGCTTGATTACACGGGGATTTTGAATATCCTCAGGTGTAATATTTGTCCCTTCTGCTTTATTAAACGCTTCAAGAATTTTTTTGACATTTTTTTCTCTTGGATTGATTGAAATATTATAAAGTTTTAATACAACATCTTTAACACCTTTGAGTTCTGCGGCAATTGCTGCTTTAACCAGTGTTACTGAAGCGGGATGAATTCTTTCAAGTGGAAAATGGTAGTAATATACAGCAAACTTTTGGGGCTCTTTTTTCATATCTTTAATCGCCCCTGGCACAAATCCTCTGCAAAAAGGACACAGTGGGTCTGAAAAAATGACTATTTTATGTTTCGCATTGGCATTGCCGTAAATCAAATTTTCTTTTGCATAATGTCTGGCTTTAATTGTTGGTTTAACCTTGTCAACAAGACTTTCCCCTGTATTTATATCTGTCAAATCTTTTGTAATCATCTGCCCGTTTGAAAACCAAATCATTTTTTGGCGAATTACCTGCTTTGGCTTGTTTTTCAAAACAGCTTTCACATTAACAATATAGGCATTCCATTTTGGAAGCTGTTTGAGTGGAGTAACATCCTCTACTTTCACATCTACTGATTTGAGTCTGGGATTTTCACTAAATTTATCTTCTAAAAAATCTTCTATTTTTTCATTTGTTGTACTTGCATAGAGAAAACTACTTAAGAGTAGAGTCGTGCTCAATAATTTCAACATCAATGACATCTGAATCCTTTGTTATATTATTTTGTTCTTCAAAAGAAGAATTACATTTTCCTGATTTTACATTATAACGGTTAACAATCATACTCGTAAAAACACTGAACTGCATGAATATACCTAATATGTCTGTTAAAAACCCAGGAATAATCAGCAGTATAGCACCAATCAGAGTAAAAAGATTTAGTTTTTGAAACTGCTCAAGATCAATACAGTTATAAGAGACCGCCGTCATATTTTCGATCAAGCTTTTTCTAAAATTCACTAAAATGGATATACCTATAAACGCAGTAAAGAGAATCTCAAAAAAAGTGGCAAGTCCTCCTATAGCAGAAGAAATCTGTACAGATACAAGCACTTCCAAAAAAAGATAGACTAAAAAATAAATCATTTAAATCAGTTCCATAATTTTATCAAATATCTCTTCACTCTTGACATCTCTTTTTTCTTTTATTGCTCTGTCAAAAATCTGCACATGTCCATTTTGCAACTCTTTTCCGATAACAATCGTATACGGGAATCCAATAAGTTCCGCATCTTTCATTTTAAATCCAAAACGCTCTTTTCTGTCATCAAGCATTACTTCCACATTTGCATCCTGCAGCTGCTTATAAAGTTGTTCACCTGCTTGCACCTGTGCCTCATCTTTGATGTTACTAATCATAATATTTACCATATACGGTGCTGTTTCTTTTGTCCAGATACAGCCATTTTCATCATGATGCTGCTCTACAACTGCTGCTACAAGGCGTGAAACACCCATTCCGTAAGTCCCCATAATAAAAGGCTGTGCTTTTCCGTTTTCATCTAAAAACTCGGCTTTTAAAGCTTTGGAATATGTCGTTCCGAGTTTAAAGATATGCCCTACTTCTATCCCTTTTGTAAAAGAGAGCTCACCCTCACAGTGCGGGCAGATATCTCCCTCATTTACTTCTGCTATATCTGCGAAATAAGCAGCATTACTGAGCACCGACAAATCTACACCTATAAAGTGATAATCTGCTTCATTTGCCCCACAGATTAAATTTGTGGCATCTTTTAAATCACTGTCAATGACATGTTTTGCCTTGTCTTGATCAAGCGGCCCTATAAAACCGGGAACCAATCCTCTCTCTTTGAGTTCTTCTTCTGTCACATCCACAATATCAAGTGCTTCTGTTGCATTGAGCGCTTTTACTTCCTGAAGATTATCGCATCCGCGCACAAAAAAAAGAACAATTTCACTTGCATCTTCATATATAACTTTTTTTGCAACACATTTAACCGTATAATAAGGGTCTATTTTGAAAAACTCTGCAAGTTCATCTATTGTTTTTATCTCTGGTGTTTTAAACTTATTAAAAGAAGCTTCAGGAGCTTCAGGAATATTTGAGCGTTTGCTTCTTGAAGCTGCTTCTATATTGGCACCGTATTCACACTTTGAACAAACAGCAATTGTATCTTCACCACTCTCTGCCAAAACCATAAGCTCTTTGGAACCGCTTCCACCAATGGCACCACTGTCAGCTTCTACCACTCTGAAATCAAGTCCCATACGAGAAAGTATCTTTTTATATGCTGCTTCCATTGCATCAAATTCTCTGTCCAAATCTTCTGCTGTAGCATGAAAAGAGTAGGCATCCTGCATAATAAACTCTCGTCCGCGCATCAGCCCAAAACGAGGACGGGCCTCATCACGGAATTTTGTCTTAATCTGATACAGATTTAATGGCAGATTTTTATAAGATGTCACACGGTTACGGACAACATCAACCATCATCTCTTCATGTGTAGGTCCGAGTACGAAAAGATTGTTTTTTCTGTCGTGAAAACGAAGCAGTTCTTTACCGAACTTTTCTATCCTTCCACTCTCCTGCCACAACTCTGCGGGTGTTACAAAAGAGAGTTCCACTTCCTGGGCACCTACTTTTGTCATCTCTTCATTAATGATATTTTCTATTTTTTTAATCACTCTTTTTGCTAACGGCAGATAATTATACAAACCTGCAGCAACCTGTGTAATAAATCCTGCACGAGATAAAAATATATGACTCGGAAGTGTAGCATCTGATGGTGCCTCTTTGGTTGTCGGTATAAAAGCTTTACTTCTTCTCAAATTTTAATCCTTTTTTAAATGGTGTTTGTACTGGTCTGGAATATTGTCATGTTCATCATTAAGAATATACTGCATTGCTCCGGTAACAGAATCACTTTTGGCTTCATGCGAGGCAGCACGCATCTTTTTTGTCATATCATGCAAAAATCTTTTGATTGCCTGATGCGCCATTTTTTGGGCTTGCTTTTCATACTCTTGAGGCAGAAAACCTTTTTTGATTGCACGTTGTGTCTCTTCCTGTGCGGCTTTTTCGGCTTTTTTATAAATCTCTTTTATGATAGGTTCCACATTGAGTGTATCAAGCCACTCATAAAACTCCACAACACTTCGCCCTACAATTCCGTGTGCCTGTCTTACATACTGTTCTCTTTGTGCTTTGTTCGCATCTACAATATCTTTTATATCATCCACAACAAAAAGAAAAATATTTTCTCTGTTTTTTATTTCAATATCTCTTGGAACAGCCAGGTCAAACCAGAATCTCTCAAAATCTACATCTTCTATAAGTTCGTTGGTAATAATAGGATAAGAGGAAGCCGTAGCAGTAAATATAATGTCAAATTCGTTAACCGCTTTGTCCAGGTCTCCAAATTCATATACTTTCGCATTGCATTCCTGTGCCAAAGTCTGGGCTTTTTGCTTGGTTCTGTTTGCAATAAAAGTTTCCACTCCGTCTGAGACAAGGTGTTTTGCACAGATTTCACTCATTTCACCTACACCAATCACAAGTGCTTTTTTTTCATGTAAATTTTGAACCTTTTCTTTAATCTGTTTTATTGCTACAGAAGCCACAGAAACCGGTTTTGAGGATATATCGGTAAGATTTCTTACCTTTGCAGCACATTTAAACGCATGAGAGAGTGCTCGTGACATTTTTTTATCCGAATAACCGCGTTCATGAGAGAATTTAAAAGCATCTTTTAACTGTCCGGCAATCTGTGTCTCACCGACTACCATAGAGTCTATAGAACTTGCAACCGCAAAAAGATGATGAATAGCACTGCTGTCATCAACTATCTCAGCAGTTTTTCGTAAAACCTTTTCTGGCAAACCACCTTTGAATGCCAGTAACTTCATCATATGTTCTGTTGCTTCTTCAATGTCACTGCAGCACACATACAGCTCCATACGGTTACATGTAGCCAGCATGACAGCTTCACTGATGTTAGGCGATTTGAGAAGCCTTTGCAGACATGCCTCTTTCTCTTCATCCGTATAGGTGAACTTTTCTCTCAGTTCCAAATCACTGTTTTTATGTGAAAGACTTACAATTAAATAATGCATCAATAACTTCTTTGTATCATTGTATCTAAAATGGCAACCAAATCTTCATCTTCATGCAAAGTACTCTTCGCCTCGTTTGAGAGTTTCTGTGCCAGTTCAAAAGATTTTTCTATAGTTTTATGTTCTTGCATTTTCTTTTTCATCCATAAGAGTTCTTCTTCTGTAGGTTTTTTCGCATGCAGAGATATAAGCTTTTGCTGATCTTTTGATTCAAGTGCATTATAAAGATAAATATACGGCAAAGTACATTTCCCCTCTACATAATCATTCATCGCAGGCTTTCCAAGCGTTGCTTCGTCTGCTGTAATATCAAGAATATCATCTATAATTTGAAATGAAAGTCCTAAGTTACGTCCGTAAAGAGCATATTTGTCTGCATCTTTTTCTGCCAGCAAAGCACTCGCTTTTGCAGCGGCTTCAATAAGTGTAGCGGTTTTGAGATAGAGCATATCAAGGTAACGCTCTTCATCGCTGTTAAAACTTTCTGCCATTTTTACATCCATCATTTCACCCTTGGAGAGTGCCGTAACCGATGAAGCAATTGTCTGTGCTACTTCTTTGTCAAAGGCAACAAGTTCAGTAAATGCTTTTGAGTATAAAATATCTCCAAGCATGACAGCTGTTTTGCTTCCGTCTGTTGCATTTACCGATGCTGCTCCACGTCTGGTCATTGCATCATCTATAACATCATCATGTAAAAGTGAGGCAGCATGAATCAGTTCCACTATGGCGGCTAAAAGAGGAGCATCCTTGTGATTTGGAGCAATTTTAAGAATAAGCTTTGCCCGAAGTCTTTTTCCTCCCTGCAGCATTGCAAACAGACGGGTCACTTCATCATAATCACACTCTTGTATCAATCTTTCTATTTGTACTTCTACTCTTTGCATTTATCTCGTCTTTTGTTTATTTTTTTGCTGTTTCTAATCTTATTTGCTCTTTATCATCAGAGAGATAAAGCTCAAATTTTGCAATATTTTTTTTTACATCAAACTCTTTAAATTTAACCAGTATATAGGGTACATTATAAAAATCTGCTCCAGGAGTTTTTAGTGTAACCCGAAAACTTTGATTTTTATGATTCAAGTACAGTATATTTTGCGCTACATATTTATCATAAGAACGCAAAACCACCAAACCTTCATTGGTGTACAAAGTCCATCTAAATGTAAAAAGTCTTGTTTTGTTATCGTATTTTACAAGAATTTTCTTTGGCTCATCCTTTTTCAGTGAAATTTCCTGCACATCCCGTAAGTCACTTGCAAAAAGAGCAGTACTAAAAAGGAACAACGCTTTCAAGAAAAACTGTAAAATACTTTTCAACTCTTATTCGCTTTGAGAAAGAATATCACCCATGAGTTCTATGTAAATACTTTTTGTTTTGGTTGCAACCTCATCAAGATGACCTGCTTTATATCGTGCAACTGCCGTATCAATATCATCACCGACCTCTTCTTGGAGCATTAACTCCATTGCAGCAACTTTTTCGACAAATTTTTCAAGCTCCTGTCTTACTATATCATTGTTCGCATTAAAAACAACATCCATAAACTTTGATCTTGGAGAACCTCCGAAAATATCATCTTCATCTTCAAATAATGCACTGTAACTCATACCTAATCCTTTTTATTTTACTATTTGGGTACCTACACCCTCTGATGTAAACAACTCTAAAAGCATAGAGTGTTCAAGTCGTCCGTCAATTATATGTGCTTTATGCACACCACCGTCTATCGCTTCAAGACAGGCATCAACTTTTGGTACCATCCCGCCGTGAATCGTTTCGTTTTCTTTGAGCACTTTTACTTCATCTTTTGTCAGGGTCGCAAGGAGCTGTTTTTCTTTGTTTAAGACACCCGGAGTATCTGTCAAAAAGATTATTTTGTTTGCACCTATGGCTTTTGCAACATATGATGCACACAAATCAGCATTAATGTTGTACCCGGGATGTCCCATCTCTTCACCCGCTGCAATAGGAGCTATAACAGGAATAAAGCCTTCTTTTATCAGGTTTAAAACAACATCTGCTTTGACATTTGTAATATTTCCTGTCAATCCCCACTTTGAAAAATCTTTCGCTCTTGCACGGATAAAGTGTGCATCTTTACCACTGATACCTATCGCTTTTGCATCATGGGAATTAAGCAAAGAGACTATCTCTTTGTTAATTTCACCACTGAGTATCATTTCCACTATACGCATCGTCTCTTTTGTTGTAACACGTTGTCCGTCTATAAACTCTGTTTCTATTTTAAGGGCTTCGAGCATATCGGTAATCTTTTTTCCACCGCCATGAACAATTACAGGTTTGATACCTACCAAATACATAAGTAAAATATCTTCTGCAAACTTCTCTTTTAACTCGGGAGATGTTTGTGCCGAGCCGCCATATTTGATAACGACAATCTCTTTTCTAAACTCGCGAATAAACGGAAGTGCATCAAGGAGTGTTTTTACTGTTTCAACTTTTGCCTGCAATATTTCTATCCTTTATGCAAAATAATTTTGTTATTCTATCCAATCTTCTATTAATGCTACTTAAGTAACTCTTCTTGTATCATAACTATGCTACAATCGTTCTCAAATATTTACAATAAGGAAAAAAAATGTGGAAGTATCCTATAGATGAGGATCTGTTTGACAAATTTAGCAAGTATTCAAAAATTACAGGTGTAATTTTTATCATTCTCGGAATAGTTGGTATTATATACCCTGTATTTATGACATTGGCTACCGTAACCTTTGTGGCATGGCTGATGATGTTTGGCGGTTTTATGGCTGGGTATTTTACCTATATAAGTGACAAAAGTGATTATCTCGGATGGCTCAAAAGCCTTGTACTGATCGGTATCGGTGCTTTAATGATTTTTTATCCGATGACAGGAATCGGCACAGTCGGTCTGCTTCTGGCTATATACTTTTTTATGGATTCCTTTGCCAGTTTTTCTCTTGCTATGAATATGCGTCCTGCAAACGGTTGGATCTGGTGGATGATTAATGCCCTTTTTTCCATGTTAATCGGTATTTTGTTTATTGCCGGATGGCCTTTTACTTCCACCTATCTTATAGGTTTGCTTGTCGGCTTCAGTCTCTTTTTTGACGGATTTGCCCTGCTTGTCACAGGATCGATTTTTAAAAAAATGAATCGCTAAAATGCACAAGACAAAAGCATTCGGTCTCTGGAGTGCCGTCTTTTTAGGTATAGGTTCCATGGTCGGCGCCGGCATTTTCATAGTCATCGGTCAGGCAGGTGCCATGGCTGGAAATATCGTCTGGCTCTCTTTTGTTTTTGGCGGGATTATAGCCCTTTTAAGTGGTTACTCTTTGGCAAAACTGGCAGTACGCTACCAGTCACGCGGTGGAATAGTCGAGTATCTTGTCCAGGGTTTTGGAGAAAATATTTTCTCCGGTTCTATGGGTGTCATGTTTTATTTTTCCCAGCTTATTGCCATTGCAGCCGTTGCCAAATCATTCGGAACCTACAGTGCAACATTTATGCTTCACGGTGATACAGCCTGGGTCAATATATTTGCCATAGGCATTATCACCTTTTTCACCCTTATAAATCTTGTCGGTGCCATTTTTGTTGCAAAGGCGGAAAACATCATTGTCATCATAAAACTCGGAGTCCTTGTTACCTTTGCTTTTGCTGCACTTTTTACGATACAGCCTCAGCTTTTAAGTGTAGCGGACATGCCTCCTGTAAGCGGTATGGTTTTTGCCATCGGCATTACATTTTTTGCCTATCAGGGTTTTAGTGTGATTACAAATTCTGTGGAGGATATGGACAATCCCAAAGTGACCATGATGCGTTCTATGTTTGTCGCCTTGCTCATTGTGGCGGCTTTATACATACTTACAAGTATCGCTGTTTTAGGAAACCTGCCGCTTGATAAAATCATTCAGACAAAAGACTATGCTCTGGCTGAAGCGGCAAAGCCCATCTTTGGTGAATGGGGATTTAAGGTCATGGCCGCCACAGCACTCCTTGCAACAGCCTCGGCTATTAATGCCACACTTTATGCTGTGACTGACATAGGATACACAATGGCAAAAGAGGGAAATCTTCCTGAAATATACGAATATAATATCTACCACTCTTTTGAAGGACTCATTATCAGTGCGCTGCTGATTATACCGATGATACTCTTTTTCAATCTGGCACAAATCACAACTGTTGCCGCTATCGTCATGCTCATCGTTCAGGGCAGTACACATATTGCACACTTAAATCTTCTGCATGAGAGTGGCGCAAAAAAACATCTTGTTGTTTTAGCGATTTTCTCCATGTTTGGCGTTGCGGGAATTACACTCTATTCTACCTATAAAACCATGCCTGAGATTGCATACTATCTTATAGTTACTTTTGCTTTGGCTTTTACAACAGAATATCTACTGCGATACTTCAAACAAAGAATCATTTCTAAACAAACACACTAAAGAGATCTTCTTTTACTTTTACTTCCAAATCCAGAAGTGAAAGGGGCAGTCCGAAATGCTCAATTTTTACATAATCCTTAAATGTTACCAAAAGAGAAGTCGCTGCATCTTTTTGTAAAATTGTTTCAAGTTCTTCTTTTGTAAAACTGTGGTGGTCTTCAAAATAATGCTTTGCCACAACATCAGGAAGATATTTGTCAAGTCGTTGTGGCCTTGCTATGGCAGTCACAAGACTCATTTTTTGTGTCGGGTTCACAAGTTTTACCTCACGAAAAAAGTCTTTCTCCTCTTCTACATGTAAAGCCTTTTTTCCCGGCCACAGACGCTCTCTAAAAGGACCTGCAGGCAGACAAAAACTGTTCTGTGTTTTTACATCGATGAGTATATCTTGCTTTTTGATATCATGTTTGGAGTAGGCATCATCCAAAAAAATTATCTCACAGCCCAGTTCTTTTGCTTTTTGTATGGCTCTTTTTCTCTCTTCACTGACTATGACTGCAGCATTTGGAAGTTTTTTGGCATATATCATCGCTTCATCCCCACTGCTTTTGACATCACATAAAATTTCATTACCGTTTTTGACAACAATCAAGCCTTTGGACGCCCGTCCATAGCCACGAAGTATAATCGCAGGTTTTTTGTGCTCCTTTGCCAGTGCAATAACCAAGGGAGTTTTGCCGCTGCCGCCGACAGTCAGATTACCAACACTGACAATTTCGACAGCAAAATCCTCCGGTGTCTGTAATTTGTATCGAACATACATAATAAAACAATAGAGCCAACTCAACGGAAGCAGTAGATAAGAGAGAAGTTTTTGCAAGGGAGTTGGGTTGTAGAAATACTCTTCAACCCAAAAAACGAGCGTTTTTTTCAATTACACTCTCGTTTTTGCTATTTTTTTGATTTTACTTATAACTGTTTGTACCTCTTCATCAGTCATACTTGCATAAATCGGCAAAGAAAGTACCTGTTGGAATGAACGCAGTGCTCTTGGAAAATCATTAACACGTAAAGCATATTTGCTTTTATAGTACGATAAAAGATGAAGCGGAATATAATGCAACCCTGCCCCGATGCCCTCTTCTTTGAGTGCTACAGCAAAAGAATCACGGTTTTTATCTATTTTTACTATATATAAAGAAAAAGGATTCTCTTCATTATCCATGTCCGGAGTAATAATGTGTTCTACCCCTTCAAGTCCTTCACTGTACATTTTTGCAATCTCTTTTTGTCTTGCGATGTTTGCATCCTGTTCTTTTACCTGCGCTCTGATATAGGCTGCATTTAAATGGCTCAGTGCATAATCATTTCCAATGTCAACAACATCATAAATATACTCCAAAGCATTTTCATTACGTACCATTGCGTGATTTGCCAGCAACCTCGCTCTTTGCATAATATCTTCATTATTGGTCACAAGCATCCCGCCGTTACAGATATTTTTCTTTAAATGCGGAGAAAAATTAAAACAGACTATATCTGCACCTGTTGCACCTATTTTCACTCCCTTGTATGTAGCACCAAGCGCATCACTTGCATCTTCAACAATTTTGACATTATATATGGAAGCCATCGAATAGACTCTGTCCAAATCTACAGTCATACCGCCAATATGCGTTATGATAACCGCTTTGAGCTTTTTGGATTTATTTTCTTCCAAATAGTTTTCTAATTTATTAAGATCAATATTGTAAGAATCTTCGGCTATATCAATAAAAACAGGCTCAGCATCAAAATGGCGGACAACCTCAGGTACACTCGGATGCGCATTTACACTGCAGATTACTTTGTCTCCGCGTTTTAAGTCAAGGGCAAGCATGGCAAGGTGCAGTGCCGATGTGCCGTGCGATGTAGCAAGTGCATACTCTGATCCGACATACTCACGAAACTCTTCTTCAAGTTTTGGTACCTGATACAAATCTTCTCCGTCTAGTACATCACTCACATTAGAGTGTGCCTCGCGGGAACTTTCATACTTACTAAAAGGGATACTCAGTTTTTCATTTTTCATTTTTTACTCCTAGGTTTTATAATGTAATATCGCGTGGATAATTAAAGTCATGATTCAATGTTCTTGAAGTCAGCTTTGCAATCACAGGCATCTTTCTTTTGAAATGATTTCTAAAAATTCTTTTTATTATCATATCCAGCATCTGTTCGTCAACACCCTTTTGTATGACTTCTTCACGCGAAAGTCTCTCATCCACATAGAGTTTCATCGCTGCGTCAAGTTGGGCATAAGTATAGCCCAAATCAGCCTCATCACTTTGACCGCTCCACAAATCAGCCGAAGGCGGTTTTTCAATGATGCTTTTACTTACATGTAAGTACTCGGCTAATTCAAAAACTTCACTTTTGTACAAATCTCCTATGGGATTCACTGCCGACGCCAAGTCGCCATACAGTGTTCCGTATCCAAGCATTAACTCACTTTTATTGCTTGTTCCCAGTACCAAAGCATTCTCTTTTGCCGAAATATCAAACAATGTCGCCATTCGCATGCGTGATGAAAAGTTTCCTTTTCTGAGATTATCCATATCAGGGTGCATCTCTTCATACGCTTGCAACATTGGAGCAATATTACAGACAACACAACGCATATTAAAATCGCGACACAGTTCATCCGCATCATCAAGTGAGTTTTGTGATGAATATTGTGATGGCATTTTAACACATAACAGGTCATCTCCAAATGCTTTTTTCGCCAAAACAGCGACCACAGCAGAATCTAGTCCGCCGCTCAAACCAACCACTGCTTTTTTTATACCTGTCTTTTTCACTTCATTTTCTAAAAAAAGAACCAAATAGTCAGTTATCTGCGAATATTTACTCATAATATATACTAAACCTTTACAACTTATTAACAAAAAATATTATATCTAAAATTTGTAACAAATGTTTTTTTAAGAAAAGTGATTTTAACGTTTTTGTAACAAATTTATTGTAAAATTAAGATCTAATTTTATTTTTAAAGGTTTTATAATAAATTCAACAACAATAATATCCAAACTAAAGTTATTGGTATCACTGCCTTTAATCGTTATATTTTTTGGATTTGTGTTCTTAATGATACACAGCTACAACAATCTTCAAGGCCTTTCTCACCTTAAAAAAGATGCTTTGCATATACAAAACATTTCTCTTCTGATAAATTCTCTTCAAAAAGAGAGAGGCTACAGCAGCGGGTATCTTGGCTCTCATGGAACAAAATTTCAATCACAACTGCGCAAACAGCAACAAAAGACAGACAGTATATATGCTAAAATCATCTTTTTGCATGAAGATTATTCTCTCGACAAAAAAACACTTGCAAAACTCCGCAAAAAAGTCCACTCACGCTCTCTTAGCACTGTCGATGCTTTTAATGAGTATACAAAAATCATATACCATCTGTTACAAAATCATCTCATGATTACCAAAACAATCAAAGAAAAAGAGATTGAGCAGATGTTTCATGCCTACACAAACCTGCTTTTTATGAAAGAAGCCGCCGGTAAGATGCGAGGTTCGCTCAGCGGATTGTTTGCCCAGAAAAAACAAAACTACCAACTTGTCTTTACAGCAATGCATGCAAAAGGCGAGTATGATCTGGCACAGCAAAACTTTTTAACATATGCTTCTGATGACATTATAAAAGAGTTTTATACAATTGCACAGGGGAAGGAGTATCAATGGCTGCAAAATGTATTTAAAAAGTACACAAAACATCAAAATATTTCTGTCACACAGGATCCAAACGAATGGTTTGCTAAAGCTACAGCTATTATAGAAGCATTTAACAGACTCCAAAAACTGGAATTTGCCGATATTGACAGTTTGATAAACAAATATGCCTCAAGACTCAAAATAGAACTCATTATAAATATTTTTTTACTGATCCTCATCACTTTGATTATGCTTTTGCTTGGAGTCAAAATTAAAAACAGTATTTTAAGAAACTTAAAACTGTTAAGTGAATACAAAAATGCTGTTGACAGAAGCAGTATTGTTTCCAAAACCGACAGAAGCGGAAGAATCACCTATGTAAATGATAAATTCTGCATAATTTCAGGTTATACAAAAGAAGAACTTTTAGGAAAACCACACAATATTGTCCGTCACAAAGATATGCCAAAATCAGCTTTTCAAGATATGTGGAACACGATACTACATAAAAAAGCCTGGTCCGGCGTTATAAAAAACAGAAAAAAAGACGGGAGTTCTTACATAGTTGAAGTGACCATCAACCCTATCTTAAACGAAAGAGGAGAAATTGAAGAGTTTATTGCCATCAGAAATGACATAACACAGATTTTACAACTCCACAAAGAGATAGAAGAGACGCAAGAAGACATTATTCTCAAAATGGGTGAAATTGGTGAAACACGAAGCCAGGAAACAGGTTTCCATGTCAAGCGGGTAGCCTTATATTCTCAGATATTGGCAAAACATTACGGCTTGGGCGAAAAAGAGACAAAATACCTCACTATTGCTTCTCCAATGCATGATATAGGCAAAGTTGCCATTCCTGATCATATCCTGAACAAAAAAGGCAAGCTGACACAAGAAGAATGGAAAGTGATGAAAACCCATGCGGAGATAGGCTACAAACTTTTTAGAAACTCCCAAAGAGAGCTTTTGAAAACTGCCGCAGTCATTGCGCATGAGCATCACGAAAAATATGACGGCAGTGGCTATCCAAGAGGTTTAAGTGGAAAAAATATCCATATTTACGGACGTATCACTGCGCTTGCGGATGTTTTTGATGCTCTTGGCAGTGAACGTTGCTATAAAAAAGCATGGGATGATGCAAAAATTTTCAAACTTATACAAGAAGAGAGGGGAAAACATTTTGATCCTGAACTTGTTGATATTTTCTTTGAACATCTTGATGAATTTTTACATGTAAGAGATAGCTACAATGATATGCACTCTTACACAAAAGTTTAGAAGAAGCTTTAAAAGCTTTTTCCAAACCCTATACTTGATTTGTAGTTTATATCATTCTGTATTCCGTTAAAATTCTGATAAATCGGTTTTGAAAATGTCATAAAAAACGAGTAACCGCTGTGCATGGCGACCTGTGTTCCTAGTGTTGCAAAAACAACATGATGTCCTGTGTTGTAAGCAGTCTCCCCACCAAAATCATCTTTATACGCTTTTTCTCCGTTGAGTTCAGCAAAAAGCGATACAGAGTAGCCAAAATCTTCTTTTTCATCTGCTCTGCAAAGCCTCTGATTATGTTGGTGCGCAAAAAGTTTGTATGAAAATGCTGCATTGTAGGTAAAAATATCCCCCAATTGACTCTCATCGACACCTTTTGTATTTTTTTTGTACAGAATGTTTGCATGCAAAGAGAAAGTGTCAAAATCTTTTGTCAAAGCAACTCCCGCAAAAAAGTCCCATGAGCCGCTTCCTGCCTGCAAATCCGCTTCGAGGAGTTCTCCTGCATCTGCTATATCAGTTTTGCCTGTTGGTGCTTTTATTCCGGCTAAAAGAGCAACTTTGAACTCTTTGTCATACACTTTATACTGTAAAATTGTAGAAATATCGCCTATACCCTGAGCATTACCATGCGGATGTACTGCATACGAACCATTATCTGCTTCACCTGCACGAATATTTACACGCAAAACATAGGGAAGTTGCATACTGAGTGTCAATCTGTCTGTGAGCCCGTAAGAGAGTGAGAGAGAATAGGAATCTATTGCATCAATATTGTGCAAATGACTTGAACCGTTTTGCATCGCTGCTATTATGGTTTGGTCAGAGAGTGTGTTGTTTTGGACACGCTCAGCATTTATACCAATGGAGTAGTTTCCTTTTTGCATTGTATTTGCAGAAAGTGTATACGCGGCACTTGAGCCACCCATTCCCAAGACATGCGAAGAGTTGCATGCCCATAAAGGCGTTATAGCAGCTGATGCTGCCAGCGATAGTATTTGTAATTTTTTGAAGAGTTTTTTTTGCATAAGTATCCTTATTAATAATTAAAAATTTTGAAAAAGTTGTTTTTGAAAATTAAGGGCAGCTTCAACGGCATTAAGTCCGGTACTTTCTATGCTAAAGCATGACTTAGAAAAAAACTAATTTTCTTTCTGTAGTGCGAACGAGAGTGGCAAAAAGCTACAACAGTCGACACTAAAGTACCGATTCCGAAGTGTTTTGGAAGCAATCCTGATGGATAAATGCCCTTAAGAATAACTTGGGGGAGCTCTGGGATTGAGAGGAGTGTAAATTTCATTTATATATATAAAAAAAGTAGAAATGGGCACAAAACAGAGTGTTTGTTCAAGTGTAGGAAGATAGATCGGTTCTCTTTGAATATCACCATCAAAGATATTGGATGAGATACTGCATATCTGACAATCTTCATGTACTTCTAGGTCACTGTGGTGATGAAAAACCGCCATAAGTGTCGCAAGTACAAAAAGAGCGGCAAAGTATTTTCTGAGAATCTTTCTTATTATCATTTTTGAATTATAACATATTTTTTATATCAAAAAATCAGCACACCTCTTTTTTTGCCATAATATTAAGTTCATTACATGTAAAGCCTGCCGCTTTTCTTGCCTCTAGATTTAAATTTTTAGGACGTAAAAATCCTTGCGGGTAATATTTGTCTATAATTTCAAAATAGACCTCTTTGTTTACACCCTCTTTTTCACAGGCATACGCAAACCAGACATCGCCCTTTTTTACATGCGAAACCTCTTCATCAAGGATTACATGTAAAGTATGTGTAATTTTTTCAAGCATGGCATTTTTTGGCATTCTCTGGATTTTTTGCAGTATCATAGGTGTTGCATCCAAGCCGTTGGCTTCGAGATAACGGGGAACTACTGCCATACGCTCTAATAAAGTCTGCGTTCTCTGACTTGCTTCAAAAAGAGCGTTATGCACTTCCACATCGCCATATTTGCTGCCAAGTTCGTGCAACAGTTTTTCAAGCAGTAAAAAATGGCGTATCTCATCATTTGCAACTTCCAGCCAGTCATCATAATATTTTTTTGGCATATTGGTAAATCTGTATGCCCCGTCAAGTGCCAGATCTATGGCAGAGTATTCTATGTGTGCTATGGCATGCAGCAGATTTACCTGCCCCTCTTTTGTTGTGAGGTTTGTTCTTTTGGGAACATCCTGAGGCGGTACTATCTTACATGTAAGGCTGTATGAAGGTTCTGTAAACTCTTTTGGTTTGTAATCTGTTTCAAAAACAGCTCTCCCCGCTTTGTAATGCGCATAAAAATCATTAAATTTACTGATTTTTTCTTTGGGTGATTTTTCCTGTAAAATTAACTCTAATTCTTTATAAAAATTCATACTGCAATAATGCTATAATAACACTAAAAAAGAGATTATAATGCAGATAAAAAAACAGCCTATGGGACCGTATCAGACAAATTGTTATATTGCTACAGTTGATGGCAAAGATTTTATAATTGACCCGGGTGTCGGTGCCACACAATGGGTTTTGGACAATGTCACAAATCCTGTAGCCATATTAAATACACACGGACATTTCGACCATGTATGGAGCAATGCAGAGCTTCAGGAGAAACTCGGCATCAAACTCTATACACCAAAAGGTGATATTCCTCTGCTGCAAGACAATACATGGATGCCGGATCTGCCGCCATCTACTCCTGATGTAGCTATTGAGGGAGATGAAGAGCTTGATTTTGGCGGTACAAAAGTAAAGTTTACCCATTTTCCCGGACACTGTCCGGGGTGTTCCACTATTGAAATAGGGCATGCAATGTTCAGCGGTGATTTTATTTTTCAAAGAAGCATCGGCAGAACGGATTTTCCTTACTCCAGCCCTGAAGATATGAAAAAATCTTTAGAAAAATTCAAGCAGATTCCTTATGACAAAACTGTCTATCCGGGGCACGGGGAGAATACTTCAATCAAACAGGAACAGCAGTACGCAGACTACTGGATCAACCAACTCTAAAGGAAACAAATGCAAGATCATTTTAAAGAAAAAGCACAAAACTGGGACAGCGGTGACATACGTGTCAATGGCGCAAAAACAATTGCTGATGCTATAGAAAAAGAGATACCGCTGAGTAAAGATATGGAAATACTGGACTTTGGTGTGGGAACAGGACTGCTTGGTTTTAGCATTGCTCCCAAAGTAAAACAGGTTTACGGTGTGGACACCTCGGCAAAAATGCTCGAAAAACTCCAGGAAAAAAATACGCCGCAACTGGAGATAAAAGCCTATCATCAAAATATTATCAAAGAACCGCTCAAACAGCAGTTTGACGGACTTATCAGCTCAATGACACTGCACCATGTAGAAGATCTGGATGCTTTTTTTGCAACAATATACAAAAATATTAAAAAAGGCGGCTTTATTGCCATTGCTGATTTGGAAAGTGAAGACGGAAGCTTTCACTCCGACAATACTGGTGTGCACCATTTTGGATTCGATGCACAAACACTGCGCGACATCGTCCAAAAACACGGATTTGCAGATGTAAAAATACAAAATATAAATACAATCAAAAAACCCCATAAAGATTTTGGAATATTTTTACTTACCGCCAAAAAACACTAGAGTCAGGACTCTGGTGTTCCGCTCTTTTGCTCTTCCTCATCCAGCAGTTTGAGTTTTAAAACATGTTTGTCTGTTATAACAGTTTTAAATTCCCCTTCAAAAACTTTTATATCCAGAACAAAAGCCTGTACATGTACATTTCTTTTGCGCCCTTCTTTATGTCTTACTTTTGCAACAACATCAACAACATCATGCAGTTTTACAGGAGAGAGAAACTGGCAGTCACTCGCCACCAAAACAACATTTCGCTCGTTGACTGCGAGCATAGCCGCATAATCAGCAGCACCAAAAATAAAACCGCCATGAATCAATCCGACCTCATCAGCAAGCATATCAGGAATAGTCTCAAGACTCAGTTCCACATATCCCTCTTCCATCTTTATCACTTCACCGCAAAGATTTTGATTGACCTTTTCATGTGTTTGAATCATCACTTCATTTTCTGTATTTCTATACTCTTCAAGTTCCAATTCATCATCAAGCTGTTCATTTTTCATTATTTTTTATCCTTCATCAGTTTTACATAGACTCTTTGCGGCGCAGGATAGCCTTCTACTGTTTTTGTATTATCCTCAGGATCAAGAAAGTCTTCCAGAGACTGTCCTTCTATCCACTCTGTTTTACGCTGTTCATCAGCATCTGTAACAGATGTTTGCAATACTTCAAATCCATCAAATCCGGCACGCAGACACCAGTTTTTCAATGCTTTTATCGTCGGTACAAAATAGATGTTGGGTATTTTAGAATAGGAAGACTCAGGACAGAGTGCCATCTCCTCATTTCCATCTATATAAAATGTATCTAAAATCACTTCGCCTTTTTTGTCCAATCCCTTATAGAGTGATTTAAGCATGGCAACAGGATCACTTCTGTGGTACAAAACACCCAAACAAAAAATCATATCAAATTTTTCGTCATATATCGGCAGATGTTCAACACCCAAAAGTTCATACACTATGTCACTTTTTACAAAATGATTGATGAAATCGAACTGTGTTTTATAGAGTGGTGAAGGATCAAAACCGACTAAAAGTTTTGGTTCGTCTTCTTGCATCCGAAACATATAGTACCCGTTGTTACAGCCTATATCGGCAACTCTTTTGTTTTTTAAATCAAAATAGGGTCTGAGCAGATTGTATTTTATATTGCTTTTCCACTCACTGTCTATAAATGTTTCACCGATTTGAAAGGGTCCTTTGCGCCAGGGCATCAGCATTTTTGCCGTTTCATACACTTTTTTTTCATCACAGGCACCGCTGATATTTACAACATCTCCAAGCGTAACATTACATGTAACTGCCTCAAGGCTCTCAATCGCTTCTCTCAGTGGCGCAATGTTTTTCCACTGCATCCATTTTTGTCTCTCTTGTCTTAATTCTTCTAAGTTCATTTTATGCTTTTTATAGTTAAATTTAAGTACAATTATATCTAATTTATAAGAATTAAGGATTTTTATGCGATTAGAAAAGAAAGCGACCGTTGTTTCAAGCAGTGTGGCTACTGTATTGATACTGCTCAAGCTCACTGTCGGAATATTAAGCGGGTCTATCGCCGTTTTGGCATCTGCCATTGATTCTCTACTCGATTTAACGGTTTCACTCTTTAACTATTTTGCGCTTCACAATGCAGAAAAACACCCGGATGACAAATTTCACTTTGGACGGGCAAAACTTGAACCGCTTGCGGCTGTCATAGAAGGAACAATAATTTCGCTCTCGGCTCTTTTTATCCTGTATGAAGCAATTTCTAAAATAGTGCACCCAAAAGCAATGCAGCACATGAATGAGAGTATCACTGTGATGGTGGCATCTTTTATCATCACAGGTTTTTTAGTCCTCTTTTTGTCATATGTGGCAAAAAAAACAGGAAACATGGTCATAAAAGCCGATGCGCTGCACTACAAAACAGACATATTTTCAAACGGTGCTGTTCTTTTTGCGCTTGTAGCCATCCAGTATACAGGAGAGTATCTTATAGATCCCATTTTGGGTATTGCCATTGCATTTTATATGATTTACTCTGCCATTCCTATAGTAAAAGAAGGGGTTTTAATGCTTCTTGATGTTGCCCTGCCAAAAGAAGATATCGAAAAAATAGAAGAAATTTTGAAAAATGAAAAAGAGATTACAGCCTACCATTACCTACAGACACGTGAAGCAGGTTCGCATATCTTTATCTCTTACCATCTTGTCTTTAATGTGAGCATATCACTTTACGATGCCCATCTCATATCAGACAGGATTGAAGCAAAAATAAAAGGACTTTTTCCAGATAAAAAAGTCCATATTTTAACGCACATGGACCCGTATGATGATTCAGACATCAATGAAGAAGAGGAAGAGTGGTAAAAAACTAAATTTTTTTTGCAACCTAGGTCTTAGTCTTTAAAGACACAAAGCCCGTACTGAAGTACGGGTTCCGAAAAAGTTACTTAACTTAACGGCTTCCTCGGAATCGGTACTTTAGTACCGACTGCTGTAACTCTCTTTTTGCTTCACTGCTTTTGCCTTAAAGTTTTTGTTTGCTATATTTTCCAAAAAGACTGTGGCATAGGAACCTTTTGGCAGTGTAAAAGCAATGTTTAAGATGTCAAAATGATTCTTGTAAGAAAATGTAATATCTTGAGGATAGACCAAAACCGCGCGGCGCAGACCTTTGTCATATAAAAATTCATCATCATATTTTGCTTCTATTTCTCTTGCCTCACCTCTGGCTCTATACACATTGCGTCCTGGCAAAAGTCCTGTCGGCACTACTTTTTTTGCTTGGAAATCTTTTTGAGGAGTACTTTTTGGTGTAAACAATTTCTCTTCATCTGAAAGATAGACATCTCCCTCCAAAAGCATAAACTTTCCGTCGTTTTTTTCTCTGCTTAAAAGCACTCTCTCTTTCAACCAGTCATTGAAATAAAGACTCTGATATATTGAGATAAGAAACTTTTTCAACTTTGCATCGTTTACATGTAAGTCTCCTGCTATCATGGCACGTGCCTGTTCTATGGAATCTTCATCCCGTCCAAATCTTTGGTATCCAAAATAGTTGGGCAAGCCGTTTTTTTCACTTTTTCTAGCCAGCTTTTCAATGCGTCCTGCTTCAATCTGCGAAACACCAAAGAGATTGATGCTAAAACGGTTTCCCGCCAGATCACCCATCCGTATGGAGTGGGTATGGCGTGTCACAGTAAGTATTTTTATATGAGGATGTCTAAACTTTTTAAGCTGTTTTTCATACTTCGCCTCAACAGAAATATACTGTGTCGTTGTTGCATGTTTGTCTTTAAGTCCTGCGTAGCCTATTTTTTCAGCAGGTATGTTGAGAAATTCAGCAAATGCCGCTATCATATCCCAGGTTGTGAGTTCTACTTTCTTTACATGTAATATGGCAAAATTACCATTGCCTTTAAACGATAAAGGAATTTCATCTACTATAAAGTCTTCTTTGTTTTGTTCAAATTTAAAATGTATGGTTTCTTTGTTTTCTAAATATTCTCTGTTCAAATCTCTACTTCTTTTTTATGCTAATTGTATCTAAAAAAAATGCATTTGTATGATTTTTTAATTTAAACTGTACCGCATCAATTTTTTTTTGAAAACTTGTACCATTTATCAATTGGTCCATATAAAGTTTCGCCAATCTGCTTTTTAAACTGTTATGCTTTGGATAATACTCTTTGATTAAGAAATAAACATACTGTGCCAGTTCATCTTTTCCTATAAACTGATGCTCATTGTTTTCTCTTTTATAAACAGCACAGGTAAGCCCTTTTTTGATTGCATGGGTAATGTTTTCGGCAGACCTTTCTTTTGCAAATACAATGCTAAAACGCTCTCCCACTTCATGATCGCTGTCATGCGCATCCGAATTGGCAAACGGTGCAAGATACTTGTGTTTGTTTCTTATTTGAAGCGCAGTCAGGTGTGTCATGTTGTTATACTCTTTGATTTTTTCCTCTCCGAAAACCTCAACACCGTCAAGGTGGGAACTTTTAAGCATCTCTTTGTAAAAAGCCTGGTGAAGATGATACTTTCCGTCTCTGTATACCCAGTTTGGATGCGCCAGTATGGATGCGCCATGTGCCTCTTTTATCTTTTGGATAACCCAAATGTTTTTTGCATAATGAAGAAGGTCAATAGTTTTATCTATATCCTCTTTTTGCAGTTCCTCTACAATCTCCTGCAGCTCTTGTTCATACTTTTTACTGTTTTTTCTCTGTTCTTCTATGGATCTGTTTGCATTGATAGAAAGTATATGTCCGTTTCCCTGGGCAATAGACATATCTTTTGTCCCGCCGACACTCACTTCCTCACCGGACAGTACCAGAATGTCTATATTGTTCTGTTTTACTTTTTCTATCGCCTCAAGAGAGCCTTCGTAACTGTCATGGTCAGTAATGCTCACAAAATCCATCCCTGCCTGCAAAGAAGCCAAAGCCATTGCAAAAGGTGTTGTTTTGCCATCAGAATAAACAGAATGCATATGCAAATCACCCTTGAAAGGTCTTAACTGTATCATCTCTTTGTCAACGCAGTAAAGACAAACAGACTTAGACTCTTTATAGGTAAAATTGACTTTTACAATAAACTCTCCAAGATAGTTCATAGTGTATGTAAATACAATATGAGTGTTTTGTACAGTATAGTCTATCTTGTCTTTATGATAATAATCTCCTCGTGAGAGGACTTCTACAG
Organism: Sulfurimonas sp. SWIR-19; assembly: GCF_020410885.1. Classification (GTDB taxonomy): domain Bacteria; phylum Campylobacterota; class Campylobacteria; order Campylobacterales; family Sulfurimonadaceae; genus Sulfurimonas; species Sulfurimonas sediminis. Next base: position 1,570,133 of record NZ_CP084578.1, read on the forward strand.
ATTCAATATTACTCGTATTTTTAAGAGTAATTTTGTAAGCGGTATTTTCATTTTCCACCACTACATTTGGTGTTATCTTCATTAATTTTCCTGTTTGTTTTTATAGTTTCTCGTTGGATATTCTGTACCTGCTTATCTCAGAAAAAATCCGTATACAGCTGATATTCCAAGCGTATACATACCTAACAGATAGACATTTCTCAGATTTCCTGAAAGTTTTGGTGTTTTAATCTCTGATACATTCAGTATAGCAAGAGATACCCCGCTTATATATAAAACAGCAGAAAAAACCTCATGACTAAAAAAACCTTCAAACAAAAAAATGAAAACCAAAATAAGACTGTTGTTATCCAATGCAAGTCCTGTATATTTTGTTCCCCCGGCAAGTCCGTATGTACTGAAATAGCTGAGTCGTATGGCAGCCGCACTTATCATTAAAAATGCACCTATAAGGTATACAGGTTCAAAATGTCCATAACTCAAAAGCAATACAGCAGGCGTTACACCGTAGCTTACAATGTCTATCAAAATATCCAACTGCCCTCCGAATTTCGCATCTGTGGACGTTCTTCCTTTAAGCTTTCTGGCTACCAAACCATCCGCCCAGTCAAAAGCAACAGCCCAGACCATACCAATCATGGCCGCATAATAAAGACCGGTGATACTAAAATAGATGGCTAATAGTGTACAGGCTAGGCCTGAAAGCGATAAAAGGTTGGGAATATCTCTCACATAAGAGAGAATCGTTGGTTGTTTGGTCATAAATTGAATCCTTATCAAATTTTTGCTGAATACTAAGCATATTTATGCTATTATATCTGAAATATCTTAATTTTATTACAAAAGGAAACAAAATAATGATTATATATACTGTCGGAACTTTTGATTTATTACATGTGGGGCATCTGGCCTTATTAGAATACTGTAAAACACTGGGAGATACACTTGTAGTCGGTGTTGCATCTGATCAGGTTGTAAACTCTTACAAACCAAATGTTCCTGTTGTTCCTTTAGCCCAACGTATGGAGATGCTCAAAGCACTCAAATGTGTTGATGATGTAAGAGCCTATCATGAACTTGAATATGTTTCAGCCTGTGAAGAGGTAAATGCAGATATTTTTGTCATTGGAGAAGACTGGGGCGATCAACCGCATAATATTGCAGTAGAGGAATACCTCAAATCAAAAGACAGAAAAATAGTACAGGTCAGTTATAATCCACAGACTTCTTCTACAAAAATCAAGCAAAATGTTATTGCCCAACTGCACAAGGGAAAATACATGGCGCATATACTGTAGCACTATAAAAGTTACAATAAAACTGATACTTACAATTCCAATCTTTTTAGCATCTGATTTGCAATCGTTATATCTTTTTTAATTGCCTCTTTTAAATTCTCCAAAGAGTCAAACTTCTCATTGTTTCGTATAAAATCCACAAAACTTATTTCAGCTTTTTCTTTACATGTAACCGTACCGTCAAGTATGTGTGTCTCTACTGCAAAACTGCCGTCTGTTGTTATACGGTGCCCTATAAAACTCACAGAAGGGTGAAAATGTTCTTCATCATCAATGCGGGTAAGCGTTGCATACACCCCCTCTTTTGGCAGCAAAAAGCCCTTCACGCTCAGATTGATTGTCGGAACAAGTTCCCGTGAGCCCAGACCCTGCCCGTCAACTCTTTTACCTACAATCGTATAATTATGTCCGAGAAAATCATTGGCACCTTTTATATCACCTATTTGGAGTTTTGCCCGTATTTTATGTGAATGTACCGAGTCGTTATTGTGTTTTACCTCTTCTACCACAACTACATCTCCTTTAAATAATTGTTTTAAATCTTCATAGGAATATTTTCTGTCTTTGCCAAAATGAAAATCATATCCCACAACTATTTTTTTTAATTTTGGAAACTTTCTTTGTAAGAAGCCAATAAAACCCGCTCCGTCCAAATGCCGTATATCATCAAGCTTTAGGTAAACAATACGATGCTTTGTATAGCGTTGTCTAAATCCGTCAGGTGTCAGGTTGGCATACCCTGTTTCTATAACAACAATCGTACCATTTTCATCAAGTTCTTTAAAAAGTGCCTGATGTCCGACGTGCATACCGTCAAATCCGCCTATGGCAATTGATGTGCTTTTTCTCATGCTTGCACCTTCATTTTTTTCTTGTCTTTCAGCATTATAATCTATCTTTTTTAAAGTAATAACAATACTCTAAATTTCCCTCTTTTCCCGCAAGTTTTGAGGGGGATTTTTTCACCAACTGCCAGTTTTTCAAACGGCAGGCATCTTCAAACTTTTGCATGGCCCGCTCTATTGCTTTTTTATCCTGTACGACGCCGTTTTTGTCACGCTTTGCCTCTCGCCCTACTTCAAACTGTGGTTTAAAAAGCAAAATAATATCACCCGAGGCGAGCCTGTCAACATCATTTAAAATATAAAGTAAAGAGATGAAGGCAACATCACTGACAATCAGTTCAAAGGGTTCGTCCACCTCAAATCGGCGAATATCACAGCCCTCATAAACACTGACACGGGCATCTTTACGTAAAGAATCGTGTAACTGGTCTCGTCCCACATCGACGCAACTAACCGTTTGAACGCCGCGTTCTAGCAATACTTGAGTAAAACCACCCGTAGACGAACCTATGTCCAAGGCTGTTTTATCCTTTACATGTAAACCCGTTTCATCCAAAAAATACGCAAGCTTCAAAGCAGCACGGGAAACATAGCTTTTATGATCCGCTACCTCCACCCTGTCATCTTCTTCTATGCCAAAGGCCGGCTTTTTGACAGTTTTGCTGTTTACAAGCACCAGTCCGTTTTTTATCATAGCCTGTGCTTTGTTGCGACTTTCACTCAGGCTGTTTTTTACAAGGTAGTTATCCAGTCTCACGCCAACATCTCTCTCATCTCTTCTTCGCTAAGTGTTTTAACACCCAGACTGACAGCCTTGTCATACTTGCTGCCGGCATCTTCGCCATAAATGAGATAGTCTGTTTTCTTACTCACACTGCCGCTCACTTTTGCGCCCAGTGCTTCAAGCCTCTCTTTTATAAGCGGTCGCGGTTCGCTCATCGTTCCTGTCAAAACAACTGTTTTGCCCTTAAAGGGATTTTCCTGTGCTTCTGCTCTTTTTTTCGGCGGTACGGGTTGTAAAATCTCTTGAAGTTTGACAACCGTCTCTTCGTTCACGCGCATAAATTCCAAGTAACTCTGCGCCATCTCTTCACCTATACCGTCAATAGCGACAAGCTGTTCCTGCGTTACATGTAAATACTCCAACCCAAAGGCTTCGGCTATCATTTTTGAGGCAACTTCTCCGATGTGCTCAATCCCAAGAGCATTGATAAAACGCCACAGTTCACACCCTTTTGCACTCTCTATGGCACTGAGCAGGTTTTTTGCCTTTTTCTCTTTAAAGCCTTCAAGCTGCAAGAGTTTTTCCATAGTCAAGTCAAACAGATCAAGCACACTTCTGACAAGTCCGGCATTAAAAAGCTGTTCAACTATTTTACTGCCCAGACCGTCAATATTTAAGCATTGTTTTGATGCAAAATAGATAATGGAGTTGACAACCCGTGCTTCACATGTAAGATTCTGGCACTTTATAAGCACATCTTCTTGCAGGAGTTCGCTCCCACACACAGGACAGTGTGTCGGACGCTCAACTTTTTTTTCACTTCCATCACGTTCCTGTGTCAATACTTTGACGATTTTAGGAATAACATCCCCGCTTCGCAAAATTATCACCTTATCGCCTATACGAATATCCATACGCTCTATCTCATCAAAATTATGCAAAGTTGCCCGTTCAACAACCGCCCCTTCGATTTCTGTCGGTTCTACAATTGCTACAGGAGTAACAACGCCCGTGCGTCCGACCTGCAGTATAATATCTTTGACCCGTGTAATCTTTTCAACCGCAGGAAATTTATAGGCAACGGCCCAACGCGGTACTTTTACCGTATAGCCCATATCTATCTGCGCTGCTATCTCGTTTACCTTTACAACCATACCGTCAAGCATCATAGGGTAACTCTCACGCTCCTCTTTCATACGCTCATACATCGCTTCTATCTCATCATAGCCCTTGGTAACGGCACGAAGTGGTGGCTCACGAAAACCAAGTTCATAAATATAAGCCATTTTATCACTCAAAAGTTTGTGAGGAAGACTGTTTACACCTACACCATAGGGTAGAAAAACAAGATTTCTTTTTGCTGTTATACTTGGATCAAGCTGTCGAAGGCTTCCCGCTGCAGCATTTCGCGGATTGGCAAAAGGCGGTTCTCCTTTTTTAAGACGTTCTTTGTTGATTTTGTCAAATTCATCTTTAAAAATCACCACTTCACCGCGAATTTCTATAAGCTCTTTATGCTCAATACTCAAAGGAACCGTACGAATTGTTTTTACATTTTGCGTAATCAACTCGCCGACTGTTCCGTCTCCTCTTGTAATACCTTTTTGAAGCTCTCCGTTTTCATAAATAAGATTCAGCGAAGCACCATCATACTTTGGCTCACAGTAAAAGGTCACATTTTTGTCAAGTCTGTAGGTTTTTTCCAGCCACTTTTGCAACTCCTGTGCATTAAAAATATCTTCTAATGACCACATCCGAGAGAGATGTTTTGCTTTGACAAACCCCTCGCTCACAACATCCCCTACCCTTTGCGTAGGAGAATCTTTTAAAACATCTTCAGGATGTGCCGCTTCATATTCCTCGACCTCCTTGTAAAGCCTGTCATACACCTCATCCGTCATAATAGGATCATCCAAAACATAATAATGATATGCCCACAAATTTAATTTTTCTACTGCCTGTTTATACTCTTGTTTATTCATACTGAAATATTATCTTAAACTTGCTAAAATTATGAAAAACAGAGAGTAATTCAAAATTTTATTCAATTTTTTTACAGTCCAGATTGGAATTGACAAGAAAGTTGAAACAGCCGGCACTGAAGTACCGGTTCCAATAGTGCTATTAAATTAAGCAGCTTTTTCGGAACCCGTACTTCAGTGCGGGCTGTGTGTCTTTAAAGACTAATGCCTAGGTTTCAAGAAAACATCAAGTTTTTTTCTTAACTTAATGGAACCGGTACTTCAGTGCGGGCTGTATGCTTTTTAAGATTAAGACCCTGCTTTCAAAAAACTTGAATAAAATTTTGAATTACTCTCTGACAAATACAGAGGATTGATACAATGGCAATGAATATGACAAACTCAAAAGAAGCACAACAGGCATACAAACAGCTCACTGCCCTGCAACAAAGATTTGTGAACAAACTCGATGCTCTTTCAGAAATTTTTGGAGAAAATAAAAAGTTCCAAGAAGTCATCTGGTTGCGAGACGAAGGAAAGCACGGCGGCGGCAGTAGATTTGAGGCAAGAGACAAACAGATTTTCAATACCGCAAGTGTGAATGTTTCCCAGGTGCATTATGATGACATGCCGGAAAAAAATCTCAAAAGTGCCACAGCCATTTCAACCATCATTCACCCAAACAATCCGCATGTTCCCTCTGTGCATATTCACATCAGTCTGACAGAGTTGCGTAATGCACCCTCGTATTGGCGAATTATGGCTGATTTGAATCCTGCTGTTGCCAATGAAGAGGATAAAACTGCATTTGACAAAGCCTTGCAAAACTTAGGGGGCAAAAACTACACAACAGGCGCAGAACAAGGCGACAAATATTTTACAATTCCCGCCCTGCAACGCACACGCGGCATCTCCCATTTTTACCTTGAAAACTACAAAACAGACAACAAACAAGCCGACGTAGATTTTGCAAAAAACTTTGGAGAGGGCATTATAGACACTTACATCAACATCATAACAAATGCTCTGCAGACAAGAACAGAAATCTCAAAAGAGGCACTCCAGCAGCAACTTGACTACCACACTCTCTATCTTTTTCAGGTCTTGACACTTGACAGAGGCACAACTTCGGGACTGCTCATCCACGACCAAAATGACATCGGCATAATGGGCTCACTCCCTTTACATGTAAACAAAGCACTCTTGCTCTCTTGGAAAAACAAAATGCAAAAACCCCAGGATGAACTGGTACAAAACATTGCAGATACCATAGCCGACAACGGAGTCATCGACACACTCACAAAAGAAAAACTCGCCAAAACAGTACGCGCACATTACAAAAAATACCCCCAGGCACTCAGCATGCAAGCCAGCGGAAACACAATCCCAAATACTGTTGGGAACCATAAAAACTAATATATTGCCAATAAAACATCCCAAATAAATTTATACTTTGGTATAGAGCCACTCTTTTTTAGAGTACAAATACGAATAGATGATGCCTTTTATCAAGGTCTCAACATTCATAATTATAAAAACAACGACAACTCCATAGCCCATATGATAGGCTATATAGGAAGGAATCACACGAAAAAGCCATAAAGAAGAGACATTGACTTTGAGTGTGGTTTTTGTGGCACCGGCACCCCGAAGTGCTGCGGAATAAACAAACATAATTGCAAGCGGAATCTGTGCCAAACCTACCAGTATCAGATACTTTGAGGCAACTGCAATTGTCAGAGCGTCTTTTGTAAAAAAACTGACAAGAAACTCAGGAAAAAGTATCATAATCAGCCCGACACTTCCCATGAACACATAAGCAATCCGCCCTGAAATTATCCCCATATTATAGGCTTTTTCAAAATCTTTTTTGCCAATATTTTGCCCGACCAGCGCCATTGCGGCGATAGCAAAACCAAAACCGGGCATAAAGGCGATTCCTTCAACGCGGAGGCCTACCTGATAGCCTGCAAGTTCTGCCGTTCCATACGCAGTGATGATGGAGACAAAAACCAAAAAACTCATGCTCGATATACCACGGTCAAGCGCCGCACTCCAACCGACTTTGAGGACTCTTTTTATATCCTGCGTGCGAATAATCGGTACAAAATCAAGACTCGAATTCATCTTTTTTATAAGAATATAGTAGGCAACAACATTAAACATATACGAAATGACCGTTGCAATGGCCGCCCCTTCTATGCCCATTGCTTCAAATCCGAAATGCCCAAATATCAATACATAGTTCATAAAAGCATTCATAGCAGCAGAGGAGAGCTTGATATAAAAAGAGCTTTTTGTATCTCCTGCGGCACTCAGAGCATTGTAAAGCAGATTATCCAAAAATATCACGACAATGCCGAGTGATAAAACTTTAAAGTAGATACTGCCTTGCTCTACAACGGCAGGTGTTGCCCCCATCCAGCTGTAAAAATGCGTGCTGCCGAAATAGCCCCCAATCGTTACAAAAAAAGCTAAAATTACAGCAAGAATGACAAGCGAAAAGAGAAGTGCCGACGCTCTGTTTTTTCTGCCCTGCCCGATAAATCGCGATATAAGCGCATTGCCGCCTATGACATACAGCGTCATCAACACATTGATTATCATCATAAACTGCATACTCATACCGACAGCTGCAAGTGCCGCAACACTCACGGTTCCCACCATCAGCATATCTATAAGCACCTGTAAAATATCTACAAGGTGTTTGAGCGCTGCAGGAAAGGCAAGGGAGAGAACTTTTTTAGTATCCGGTGAAATTATTTTTGAAAAAATTGTGCTACCTCTTGCATCGTTTCTATCAGTGCCTCTTTTGTAGAAAATTCCAAAACTTTTGTATTTCTGATATTTTCACCCGGCGGTGTATAATCAAATACCAGCACATAGTTTATGAGTTTTACCTTATCACCGTACAAATCAAACCATTCCAAACTCATTTCGGCAATTTCACCCTGCATATCAATGACGACTGCCCCATACAGACGTGTCAAATTCTCCAAACTGATGTCACCCTCTTTTGATTTGTAAATCATTCTTCTCCCTTGTCTAAACTTTTTTTCATGGTACCGTTTTTCATTTTCAGATATGCCAAAAATCCGAATATCGTGCCTGTTACAATAAAACCTGCACCAATCACATCCTCTTTTTGCACTGCCATTATTATCCAGCAGATATCAGCAAATAGATAGACAATCACTGCCTGATAAATCTTTCCTTTATAGGTAAGATACGCGCCGATATTTAACGCTAAGCCGCCAAGTATTGCAAAACTCATCATGAAATCTCTTCTATTTTTTGACTTTTAAGTACATATTTATAGTAAATAGCGCCAACAAAAAAACCGCTGCCAATTATAGCCGTAATTGCCTCTAAAGAAAATGAATGTGCTGCCAAAAAGCCAATCATATACGAAGTAAAAGCTGCCGAAGACAAAAACAGCATGTCATTATAGGCAACAATCCGTCCATAGTATTTTTTTTCTATATTTTTTTGCAAAAGCGTATAACTGTAAGACCATAAAGTCGTTGTAAAAAAACCGACAAGCACGCTCGCTGCCAAAGAAAGATAAAAATTATGCATCAAAAAAGCCCATATCCAGACAGCTGTTCCCTGGGCTATAAATACATAGACAAGCCTTGTATTGTTAATCCATTTTCCAATATATACCGGACCGATGACAAGACCTACGGCTCGTGCAGAATGCAGTAGTCCAAGAGCCAGTGAAGCCGCGATAAAAGAGGCATAATACTCATCGACCATCAAGGCCACCAAAGCATCAAACGCAGTCAGTCCGACAAAAGAGTGAATAATCATCAGATGAAGAGCTTTTGGTGTTCTTTTGAGATAAACAAAAGTCTCCTGCATCATTCTAAAAATATTTTCTTCAATTTTGAGTATTTCTATTTTAATTTCTGTATAAAAGAGCAGCCAAAAAGCTATAAAAAACATCAATCCGTCAAGCAAAAAGGCCGTTTTTATACCAAACCAATAGACCACAAAACCGCTTACTGCCATTCCCAGTGTATATGAAAACGACCAGATAATAGAGTGCAGTTCATTAGCACGCTGCAGTTTGTTCCCATGCAGGATTTTTGGCAGAAGCGACATCTCTGTCGTAAAATAGAATGAAGCTGCCGCCATTTTAAAAAATATCAGTACATACAAAAGTAACAAGTCCGATACCTCTGTCACAAATATCAAAGAAACAGTGGCGACTATTTCAACTGTTATAAGCAGCAGCATCAGTTTTTTCGGATTCATCCTGTCTATAACAGGACCCGAAAACGGAGCCTGTAAAACACCGGCAAAAAAATTCAGCATTGCTACAAAACCAACAACAGAGGCGGATACATGTAACTCAATGAGCAGAGTATAAATAGCAACATTGGAAAACCAGGCTCCAAAATAAGAAATCAGCTGAATTGTCGAAAGCTGTCTTAATACTTTCTCTTCTTTGAGTAATTTTATATATTCTTTCATAAATGCAAGATTATCATAAATTTTTTAGGATAAACAAAAAAAATTCAAATATTTTCTAAAGTAATTAAACTATTAGTCGATTTTGTCATTAACAATTATACTTTTAAGAGGAGTAGGTCATGGATGGCATTGCAAATGTTGCAAGACAGCAACAGTCACAGGTAGGTTCGGCAGAAATACAGGGAAAATCACAAAATCAGGCACAGCAGGTACAGCAGACAGCACAGACAAGAACAAAACAGGCTGATGTTATCAAAGAAACACAAAATTCTGCAGCTGACAATGTAAAAAACACAAACTCTCAAAAAGATGTTGAAAATCTGGTACAGGAGCTCAATGATGCACTTTCTCCACTCAATACAAGTATAAAATTTGGAGTAGACAAAAATGACATCTTTTATGTAGCGGCGATAGACACAAAAACAAATACCATTATTCGAAGATTTCCTGCAGAACAGGCACATGATTTTCTTCCAAAAATGCAAGAGGTCAGCGGAATTTTATTTGATTCTAAAGGGTAAAGTGTACTTCACAAAGTACTGCATTTACTCTTGAACCCTCTTTACATGTAAACACACCTTTACTAAGTTTTATTAAAACAAACAAATACAAAATTCATAAGCAACTTCTCACCTATTTTTCGTTATAATCGCGGTAATTATTTTATTATCAAAGGTTTTTTACATGAAAAAAAGTGTTAAAAAAGTTGTTTTGGCATACTCTGGCGGACTCGATACCAGTGTTATACTCAAATGGCTACAAGACGAATACAAATGCGAAGTTGTTACTTTTACAGCAGATTTAGGACAAGGTGAAGAACTTGAACCTGCACGCGCTAAAGCACTTGAACTTGGCATCAAACCTGAGAATATTTTTATTGATGATTTACGCGAAGAGTTTGTAAGAGATTTTGTTTTCCCGATGTTTCGTGCCAATGCTATTTATGAGGGAGAATATCTTTTAGGGACATCCATTGCCCGTCCTTTGATTGCAAAACGTCAGGCAGAAATTGCAAAAATCACCGGTGCCGACGGTGTAGCTCATGGGGCAACAGGAAAAGGAAACGATCAGGTCCGTTTTGAAATGGGTTATCTGGGTCAAGATTCAACACTGACCATCATCGCTCCTTGGCGTGAATGGGACTTGAATTCTCGTGAAAAACTTTTGGCCTATGCGGCGGAGCATGGTATTCAGATTGAGAAAAAAGGAAAAAAATCTCCCTACTCAATGGATGCAAACCTCTTGCATATCTCTTATGAAGGCGGGATTTTGGAAGACCCTGCAGCAGAACCGGAAGAGTCAATGTGGCTGTGGACAACTTCACCACAAAAAGCACCAGATACTCCCGAATATATAGAGATTGAGTACAAGAACGGTGACCCGATTGCACTCAACGGAGAAAAACTCTCACCGGCCACAATGCTACAGACACTCAACGAATATGGAAACAAGCATGGAATTGGTCGTGTTGACATCGTTGAAAACCGTTTTGTCGGTATGAAAGCCCGTGGATGTTATGAAACTCCAGGCGGAACGATTATGCTCAAAGCACACCGGGCAATAGAATCCATCACCCTTGACCGTGAAGCAGCACATCTTAAAGATGAGATGATGCCTCGTTATGCAAAACTCATTTACAACGGTTTTTGGTTTGCGCCTGAGCGTGAAATGCTTCAAGCTGCCATCGATCAAACACAAAAATGGGTAGAAGGCACAGTACGATTAAAGCTCTACAAAGGAAATGTTACAGTTGTGGGAAGAAATTCTGATGTCTCCCTTTTCAACCCTGAATATTCCACTTTTGAAGAAGATGAAGTTTACAACCAAAAAGATGCAGAAGGTTTTATAAAACTCAACGCATTGCGTTTTATCATTGAAGGTAAAGCTAGAAACAAATTTAAAAAATAACTAAAGGAACGATAGATGAGTATAATAAAAATTGATATGAATTCACCGGAATTTCAGGCGGAACTTGAAAAAACAATCAAATTTACAGACAAGGTCAATGCACAGTTCGGTTGGGTCTACAACCCGCAAGAAGAAGTGAACGAAGGCGTACAGATGGGCCTTGCACGAAACAAAATGATGTACAAAAAAAGATTTTGCCCCTGTTTTATGGTTGAAGAAGTTGATGGCAAGCCAAGAAGTGTTGATGACAGGATCTGTCCTTGTAAACCTGCAATTGAAAAAGAGATTCCGGAGGGTGGAGTATGTCACTGTGGAATTTTCTGTACTCCTGAATTTGCTGAGAAAAAGCGTATTGAACTCGGTATGGAAGAGGCTGCACACAGTCACTCAAGAGGACTGACAAAAGAAGAGTGCGAAATACTTGTTAACAAAGACGAACTTGACGGGGATGAGCTTGTATCCCTTTTAGAAGCACGTGATTTGAAAATGGTTGATTTTAAGCTTGTAGATGTACGTGAGTACATGGAATGGCAGATGGGACACATTAAAGGTGCGGACAAACTGGTACCGACAAGTTCATTTTTTCAAACATGGGAAGAAACAAACTACGGCAAAAATGAAAACATCATACTCTACTGCCATGTAGGAAGCCGTTCTGCGCATGTTGCAAGAATTCTTACAGACAACGGTTATACAAAAATCGGAAACTTAACAAATGGTATTGTTGCCTATCCGGGTGAAATAGAAAGATAAAATAAAACTAGGAATAATCTATGAAAGTATTATTAATTAAAGATGTAAAAAGTTTAGGAAAAGCCGGTGAAGTCAAAGAGGTCAAACCGGGTTATGGTCAAAACTTTTTAATTAAAAAAGGTTTTGCCAAACCTGCAACACCTGAAATTATTGCTGAACATGAGGCAGAAATCAAAAGAAAAGAAGAAGAAGAAAAAGCTGAAATAGCAAGACTCAAACAGATTGCTCAAAAACTTGATAAACTCGAAGTTATCATTACTAAAAAAGTAGGTAACAACGGACACCTTTTCGGCGCTATAACCAAAGAAGAAGTTGCCAATGCACTCAAAGAACAGCATGGCATAGAGATAGACAAAAAAGCCATTACAGACAAAACAGCGATTAAAACAATCGGGGAACATGATTTGGATTTGAAACTCGGTCACGGTATTCATGCTAAGTTACATGTAGATGTGCAGGGAGAGTAAGAATTAATGTTTGATGCTACTACCATACTGGCCTACAAAGGTGAAAACAAAGCCGTTATCGGCGGTGACGGTCAAGTTACCTTTGGAGACAGCGTTTTAAAAGGCAATGCAACAAAAATCCGCAGACTCCATCATGGTAAAATCCTTGCAGGATTTGCCGGAAGTACTGCTGATGCTTTTAATCTGTTTGATATGTTTGAAGAATTTTTAGAAAATAAAAAAGGAGATTTACTCAAATCTGTTGTTGAGTTTTCTAAGGCTTGGAGAAAAGACAAAGTGCTGCGTCGTCTTGAGGCTATGATGATCGTTTTGAACAACGAGCACATATTTATTTTGACAGGAAACGGCGATGTGGTTGAGCCCGAAGACGGACAAATTGCTTCTATAGGAAGCGGGGGCAACTTTGCCATTTCGGCTGCACGTGCATTAAAAAAGCACGCTTCATTGGACGAAGAGGAACTTGTCAAAGAGTCTTTACATGTAGCGGCAGATCTTTGTATATACACCAATCATAATATCAAAACATTGATACTAGATGGAGAAAAAGAGTGAATTTAACACCAAAAGAAATTGTAGAATATCTAGACAACTATGTCATTGCTCAAAAAGATGCAAAAAAAACCATTGCACTTGCTCTGCGAACGCGCTACAGACGTATGCAACTTGATGATGAGCTTAAAAATGAAATCACTCCGAAAAATATTTTGATGATAGGTTCAACTGGTGTTGGAAAAACTGAAATTTCCAGACGTTTAGCCAAAATGATGAAAGTGCCTTTTATTAAAGTTGAGGCAAGTAAATATACAGAAGTGGGGTTTGTCGGTCGTGATGTAGAATCTATGATTCGTGATCTGGTTGTAAATGCTATCAGTATTGTCAAAGCGGAACAAGAAGAAGCAAACAAAGACAAAATAGAAAACTACATCATCAATAAAATCACAGAAAAACTGCTCCCTCCCCTTCCTGCCGGTGCGAGTGAAAGCAAAAAAGATGATTATCAACGCCTCTTAGAAGCTATGGAAAAACGTATAGAATCCGGTGAAATGGATGATAAAGTCATAGAACTTGAAATAGAAAAACTCAATATCGAATTTAATGATACAAATTTGCCGCCGGAAATGGCGAAAGTGCAAGAGAGTTTTTCCAAAGTCTTTGCCACGATTAACAAAGAAGACAACAAAAAAGAGGTAACAGTTAAAGATGCCAAAATGCTCCTTCGTCAAGAAGCGACCAACAAACTTCTTGACATGACAAGAGTAAACGCAGAGGCATTGAGACGGGCAGAAAACGGAGGGATTATTTTTCTTGATGAGATAGATAAAATTGCACTCAGTGAAAAAAGTCAGGGACGCAATGATCCTTCAAAAGAAGGAGTCCAGAGAGACCTCCTGCCTATTGTAGAAGGAAGCAGTGTTTCAACAAAATACGGAACGATCAATACCGACCATATTCTCTTCATTGCAGCCGGTGCTTTTCATGTAAGCAAACCAAGTGATTTGATTCCCGAACTGCAAGGAAGATTTCCTTTACGTGTTGAGCTCGAAGCATTGACAGAAGAAACACTCTATCAAATTTTAACAAGAACACAAAACTCTCTACTCAAACAGTATCAGGCTCTCTTGTCCGTTGAAGGTATGGAATTGATATTTGAAGATGAAGCGGTAAGAGCTATCGCAAAACTTGCACACCGTGCCAATGAAACGGCTGAAGATATCGGTGCAAGACGCCTGCACACTGTGTTGGAGCGGATACTTGAAGATATAAGTTTCAATGCAGATGAGTATAAAGGCAAAGAGTTTGTCGTCACAGCAAAACTTGTGCATGAAAAACTCGATAACGCCGTAGAAGATGAAGACTTATCAAGATATATACTATAATAGTCCCGTAAAGGAACAAAGTCCCTTTACTCCGCTTGCGCCGCTGAGGCGACTGAAGGCAGACACTTGTGTCTGTAGAAAATAATTGACAAGGTTTATAAATGACTAAAGCTGGTTTCGTTTCCTTGATTGGACGTCCGAATGCAGGTAAAAGCACCCTAATGAATTCCCTTTTGGGCGAAAAAATTGCAATGGTAAGTCAAAAAGCCAATGCAACAAGAAAGCGTTCAAATGCAATCGTTATGCATGAAAATGCACAGATTATTTTTGTTGACACGCCCGGTTTGCATGAAAAAGAAAAAATGCTCAATCAGTTTATGCTTGATGAAGCCCTTAAAGCCATGGGTGATTGTGATTTAATCGTCTATCTTGCACCGGTGACTGACTCTACCGAACATTATGAAAGATTTTTAAAAATCAATAACGGACGGGTAAAGCATATTATTGTTTTAAGCAAAATAGATCAGGTTTCGCAAGAAAAGCTTTTTAAATCCATTAGTGCCTATAATAAATATGCCGACCATTTTGAAGCACTTATTCCTGTAGCCATTCCTCGTAAGGTAGGTCATAAAGACTTATTGGATACTATTGCAAAGAACCTGCCGGAATCTCCTTATCTCTATGACCCTGAGGATTTGACAAGTGAACTCGTACGTGATATATATGCAGGATTTATTCGTGAAGCTATTTTTGAAAACATCAGTGATGAAGTCCCTTACGAATCGGATGTCATTATTGACTCTATCGAAGAAGAAACAGGCATTGACAGAATTTATGCCACAATAATTATAGAAAAAGAGTCTCAAAAAGGAATCATTATCGGAAAAGGCGGTGAAGCCGTGAAACGCATAGGAAAATCTGCCCGAGAGAAAATCGAAAGACTCAGTGGGAAAAAAGCCTATTTGAACCTTCAGGTAACCGTTAAAAAAGGCTGGACAAAAGACAAAAACTTCCTTAAAGAGATAGGATATGACTATGGGCAATAGATTTTACTTTTTCGTTATAAGTATTATCTGTACACTTTGTTTTTCAACTGCTGCGTTTGCTTCAAATAATGATATTTTAACAAACTATCGACTGCATGGCATTAAAAATATTCAAAAGGAGTTGGATAAAAGCCTTGGCGATAAAAATTATTGGCAGGAGTTTCTCAAAAACAAAGATACCCAATTTGGCTATATTGAATCCTATACAAATATTTTACTGTGTGACAAATCGAAATCAGAACTGTTAATTTACTCCAGAGACCAGAACAACACCTATAAGCTACGAAAAGAGTACAGTGCTTTTACGGGAAAATTCAAAGGAGACAAAACAAAAGAAGGCGACCTTAAAACACCTGTTGGAGTTTATGATATTGTAAAAAAACTGTCAAAAGTTGACTCTTTTTACGGTCCAATGGCATTTGTGACTTCCTATCCGAACCTGTATGACAGGTACAAAGGCAAAACAGGACAGGGCATCTGGATTCACGGACTGCCAAGCAATCAGGAAAGAGACGAATTTACAAAAGGGTGTATTGCCATCAACAACAAAAGCATAGAATGTCTTAATAAAAATATTGATATCAAAAAAACAGTATTGATTATAAAAGAAAAGACAAACAGCAGCAATACTGTATCAAAAGAGACCTTGGCACTGCTTTTATCTAATCTGTATGCATGGCGCTATTCCTGGCTTTATAATAATCTCGAAGATTATCTTCACTTCTATGCACAGGAATTTAAAAGATTTGACGGTATGAATCTTGAAAAATTCAAACAATACAAGCAAAGAGTTTTTAGCAAAAATGAAAATAAAATCATACTGTTTCGCGATATAAATATCATTGCATATCCCAATATTGAAAACCTGTATAAGATAACCTTTAACGAAGAGTACAAATCCGACAGCTTCTCTTTTCATGGAAAAAAGATATTGATTGTACGCTTACAAAACAATCAATTTAGCATTATAACAGAGAAATAAATGTCTCTGATTTTCAATATATGCCTGGCACTTCTTATTTCATCTGTTCTCAATGCAAATATTCAGCTCATCAAAAAAGAAAACAGTGACTCAAACACTACCCTTTTAGTTATAGGTGGAATTCACGGTAATGAACCTGGCGGATATTTTGCAGCTTCAATATTGGCCACACACTACACTGTAACATCTAAGAATTTATGGATTATTCCGAACTTGAACAAAGAAAGTATTATGGCTAACAAACGTGGCATTCATGGTGATATGAATCGTAAGTTTTCACATATCAAAAAAGATGACAAAGACAGAGAAATCATCAAAGAAGTCAAAAAAATAATACTTTCAAAAAAAGTTTCTTTAGTCTTAAATTTACACGACGGACATGGTTTTTACCGCAAGCAGAACCAAGGCAGTATATTTAATCCGAATGCATGGGGACAGACCTGTGTTATTGACCAATGCCGACTCCAGCAAAAACAGCTTTTTGGTGATTTAAACACTATTGCAGAAACAGTCAAAAACAATATCAATAAAAAACTCCTGAAAAAACATCACAGTTTCAATGTAAAAAACACCAATACAAAGTATGAAGATGAGGCAATGCAGCTTTCTCTTACCTACTTTGCTGTTACAAATGACAAGCCGGCATTTGCCATCGAGACAAGTAAAAATCTCTCCAGTTTGTCCCAAAAAGTCTTTTATCAACTCCTGGCAATCGAAGAGTATATGAAAATAATGGGAATCTCCTACAAACGCGACTTTGCATTAAATGCAGCACAAATCACGAATATAATAAAAAACTATGGAACATTAGTAATAAATCACAATATTTTGTTAAATTTGAATGATATAAAAAACTCTTTAAGCTATATTCCGATAAAATCAAAAAGTAATGAGTTTTATTTCTCCCATCCATTGGGAGACGTGAAAAGAAAAAAAGGCAGATATTTGATATATATTGGGAATAAGTTAGTAACTACACTTAAACCCCAATATTTTAAAATGTCGGACTATTGTCCCGAAAAATACAAAATTGTTATAGACAATAACGAAGTTTCTTTGCCAAAAGCTTCAGAATTTTATGTAAGTGACGATTTTAAAATCGTCAAGAGTAAAAAACACCGTGTGAATGTTATAGGTTATTATAAAAAAGACAGAGTAGATGAGAGTCAGATAAACATATCTTTAAAACAGTTAAACAAACACTATTCAGTTGATAACAATAACAAAACATACAGGATTGAGTTTTACAAAAATGATGAATTTTGTTCCATGTTATTGGTTCATTTTAAATAGGATTATAGTTAATGAATACATCAACACAGCACTCTTTTTCAAGTGTATTATCAATTAATCCATACAAAGAGACATACTTTAGTGGAATATCGAGTTTCATCACAGAAACAACAAGTCCAAAATTTTCAAAAGACCAGTTTGTAATTTCATATATCAGTACAAAAGAATTTATAAATGCCCAGATTGCAATCAGTAAAAATATTCCTGAGGAAGATCTGTTTGATGCTATCAGTAACAAAGCATATGATGAACTAGCCCTTGATCAGGCAGTTGAGTATAAAATTCGCTACATAGAGTCATTTGACACATTAGATGAAGAAAACAGATATTTTCATGTCTTTATTGTAGACCCTTTGGATATAACCAATACTTTTATAAAAATTGTTGAAAAAGTAAAATATATTGATGTCATTATTCCTTCGCCGCTTTTAATCAAATCACTTTATACAAAAGAACTCATCGACAGTAACGGTGTACACTGTTTTATATACATTCAGGAAAATGATGCATTTTTGACTATTTACGGCAACAAAGAATTTGTTTATACCAAATCTTTAAAATATTCTCTTGTAGAAATGCATGAGCGTTTTTGTGAACTGTATGGTGAAAGAATTGAATATAACGAATTTATACGCTTTTTTTCAAAAGAAAATCTTAAAGAAACTACAAGTGATTACAAAGAATTTTTTATTCGTCTTTATAAAGAATTGTTTGCAAACATCAATGATATTCTCACCTATGCAAAAAGAGCATTTGATATTGAAAAATTCGAACATGTATATATAGGAGCACAACTTCCGACTGTAACAAAACTTTATGAAATGCTGGAAGTTGAGTTAAATATAAAGTCAAGTGAATTTGAATTTGATTACGGTTTTGAGACTGAAAATGAATATGTTGATCAACTGCATGCACTTATGCATATTTATACAACACTGCCAAAAGATGAAATATATGAATGTAATTTTACTGATTACAGACGACCGCCGAAATTCATCAAAAGAGAAAGCGGCAAACTTATAATTTTAATATTTGCCTCCTTTGCGCTTGCATTTGCATACCCTATAACATATTGGATACTCACGTATGTACAGACTCTGCAAGAAGATCTGCTAAAACAAGAATACAAAGAGATTCATAATATCAAAATAACCAGAGAGGCAACTATTAAAAACAGAAAAGCAGACAAAGAAAAATCATTGAAACTGCTTGCCAAAGAAAAAACAGAATATTCTGAGAAAAAAAACACTCTTATGAAAATTCATGAAGTAAAAGTTGATTATCCTATGAAAGCAAAACTTTTAACAATGTTCACTAAAAACTTAAACAAGTATGGTGTAAAGATTGAAGAAGCAAAATATGCAGAAGATAATAAAACAAAAATACTGACTTTTTATTTAGTAGCCAATAATGACAGAAAGATTACGAAACTCGTTGAATATCTCACTAAGATTTATGAAGGAAAATACAAGTTTATCCTTGAAGAGATTGTCTTTGATGAAAAAACAAATAAATACTTCAGTGAATTAAAGGTGCGTATATTATGAAAATAAATCTTGAAGACTATCTCCATAGAATAGATGCAGCTTTTAAAAACAAAACCCAAAAAGACATCTATATGACTTACCTTATGGTTGTCGGTATCATTTTTACCTTTGCATACCTTCTGTTCTGGGACAGTTCATTTGACAAATTCACACAGACAAGAGCCAGTGTGCAAAATCTCCAGACAAAGATAAATGCTGATAAAACATTTCTGCAGCATAACCCTGAATCGAAAATTCTACAGCTTGAAAAAGAAATCAGAAACATAAACAATGAAATAGTTGTCATAAAAGACACAAACTCTTATATAAAAAGTAAAATTGAAACTATTTCATCTTTAATATATGATGAACGGGCATGGGGTGAATATCTTGATTCCATAGCAACCAATGCACAAAAATACAATGTCAAACTGCTCACCCTGACAAATAAATATGCAAAAAATAAGAGTTCTTTTGGTCATATACTCGATATTACAATTGAATCAACTGCGAATTATAAAAACACCTTGAAGTTTATCAATTCGCTAGAGCAAAGTGAACTGGTCGTTGATATACACAACTTTGATATAAAAGCTGATCAAGCACTGATTTCTGACTTAAATATATCTGTATGGGGGATTACATACTAATGAAAAAATTCTATTTGATTTTAATGCTCCTTCTGACATCGCAACTTTTTTCCAATAATCTGGCATGGGTTGATGAGCAGATTGAAGCGATTAAACCGCCAAGAATCGGAGTTTCTGAAAAAGAAATTTCAAGGATAAAAGATCCTTTTATCTTTTTACACAAGAAAAATGATTCAAAAAAAAATAAAACAGGTAAAAAAACTGTATTTGGTGCACATGCAAATTACAAAAAAGTCATGCAACACAGCACTTTACATTTCAGACTTGATGCCATCTTAAACAAATCAGCAATGATTAATGGAAAATGGTATAAACAGGGTAAATATATTTATGGTTATAAACTGGCTAAAGTTGGCAGAAATTCTGTTCTATTAGTTCGAAAAAATAAAAAACTTCTGCTTTCAACAAAAAGTAAAAGTAAAAAAATAAAAATCTATAATAAGTAGGGATCTCAAATGAAATTTATACAAACATCGGTTTATGCAACAATAATGACCGCGATGCTTTCAACAACCAGCTTTGCAGATTGTTCTTATGAACTTTTTAGTATCAGTTCTGCAAAAAATACTAAAATCATTGACTTTGTAGAACAATTGAGTGATGAATGTGGTTTCAGTATCATAGTAACAGATCCTCATGCTGAGAAATTCCTAAAAACAAAGCTGAATAAAACATACTTAAAGAATTTAACGATTGATGAAGTGTTGAATATTATATTGACACAGCATAATCTTTCTTATACGCTAGACAACAACCTTTTAAAAATATCTTATTTAACAACAAAAGTTTTTAACATAGACTATATACTCTCACAAAGAAAAAGCACAGGCAGTACAGATGTCACACTCAGTTCTTCTTCAAATGCACAACAACAGGGAGGAGGAGTTGGCGGTGGCGGCGGCAGATCTGCCAATTCTCTAAGAAGCGCCGGTGGAAACTCAGGAACCGGTGGAGGTAATTCTACATCAGATACAGGTGTGAAAATCGAAAGTTCTGATGAAGTTAAATTTTGGGAGCAACTTGATACAGAGTTTCAGAGTATTCTCAACCGTCCAAATGACATATACAAAGCAACGCCTCCAATCATAAACAAAAATGCAGGGCTGATAACTGTAACAGCTACAGATAAACAGCTCAAGCGTTTTGAAAATTATCTAAAAAAACTGCAGGACAAGGTAAAACTCCAGGTACTGATTGATGTACAACTGCTCTCCGTTACCATGAGTAAGGGGAAAACAACAGGTATAGACTGGAAACAGCTGTATGCTCTGCAAAATGTCAAACTCTCTGCAAGTACAGCAAACTATAACAATATCGGTACGACAATACCTGCCAATGGAATTATTACAGATACTGCTGCGACAGGCGCGGGTGCATCACAACTTTTTACTATGAGTGCCGGTGGACAACTGACAGAAGTTATCAAATTTTTAAAAACACAGGGAGATGTTACTTCCATATCGAATCCGAAAGTTCTTACTTTAAACAACCAACCGGCACTTATTACAGCAGGAACAGAATATTTTTATAAAATACTCTCATCAACCAACCAACAGGGAACAGGCGGCGGAGTTGCTGCTACAACCCAAACCGATTTGGTAAACTCTGTCTTTGCCGGTGTTCTTCTAACAATTACTCCGGAAATTTCTGACGACAAAACAATTACTCTGAGAATAAACCCCTCTCTTTCAGAAACAACAACAGATATCTCCCAAACACCAAATACAGGAAGAGATATGCCGCCGGATTTAAATCGTCGTCAACTCTCTTCTGTTGTAACAGTAAAAGACGGTAACAGAATTATTTTAGGCGGACTTATAAATTCCAAAAACACAAATAATTCAAATCAGGTTCCAGTTTTAGGCAGTATTCCCTTCCTGGGTAATTTATTTAAACATGAAGAGATGGTAAAAACAGTTGAAGAACTTGTCATAATTATAGAACCGCATATTATCCATAAAGAAAAAGATTCAATCTCTTTAAGTGATTTAGGCTATGAGGGACTGAGTGATGAATTACTTACACTTGAAATGGCTTCAAAAAAGAAAAAAGAGATAAAACTGAATCAAACTGATGATAGGGAAGAAGGTAAATAATCTATGGACAGTATCTTTGCAAAGTCAAAAAATGTTTTCTTAGATACAGTCAATGCCAAGGACTATATACAGTTAGACAGAGTTTCTACAATCTATAAATCCTTAAAAGACTCTATATCCAAACCATTGAAGATGGTCCTTCTTTTTGGAAAACCGGGAACCGGAAAAAGTATGTTTCTGAGTAAACTTTATGATGATTTAGCGCAAGAGTGCGATATCTATCTTTATGAAACACCTATTTTAGATGAAACAGAATTTTATAAAGTCCTCGCTCAGGATATTTTCAACATCCAATATAATGACACCTTAAACTTAACGCAGTTTATGAAAATTGTAAAAGAGAGAGCTGTTGAAAAGGCACCAATAGTTTTGCTTGATGAAGCACAACTCTATTCTGAAGTTTTAATGGAAAAAATAAGACTTTTATCAGATACAAGATGTATTAAATTCGTTATAACTCTGCATAAAACAGAAAAAGAAGATCTCATCGCAAAAGAGCATTTTCAAACAAGAATCTGGGAAACTTTTGAACTTGAAAATGCATCAAAAGCAGAACTCAAGATTTATATACAAAAAAAACTTATGAAGGCAAACTGTTTTGATACAGCAAATATGTTTCACACCAAAACAGTAAACAATATTTACAAACTTACACAGGGAAATTACAGAGATACCAATAAACTGCTTTATACTCTTTTTGACATCTATCACACCTATGAACAGAGTAACCATTACCCCTTAAGTACCACACATATTCCAAACAAATTTGTTGAAATGGCTGCCATACACACAGGACTTATCAATGCTTAATATTCGTGATTTGGAAAAACGTTGGAAAATCTATAAAATAAAATCATTTTTACCTTATGTCATTGTCAGTATTGTTTTATTCGCGATTATTCCGGCTGTTTACTACTTTTATACAGCCAACAGTAAAGCTGTATCACAAAAGAAGCCTGCTGCCGCAAAAAAAACAGTTCCAAAACCAATTCTTCCACCAAAAAACAAACCGGCAGCAGTAAAAGTCAAGCCGGTAAAAACAGAACCTGAACCAATAGCTGTACAGCCAAAACCAGTACAACCTAAAACAGTTTTCACAGACAAAACAAAAGAGACATCTTTCCAAACACTCAAGCCATCAATGAATTTTATGAAAAATATTCAACACGAAGTGAGACAACCACAATACAGATATAAACAGACAAAGCAAAAGCATTTCAAAGAAAGAAAAATTACAGAAGCTGTTCAAGATATCTCAGTCAAATCGCCTTCAATAAAAAAAGAGAAAAAAATCACTATCACTATCCAAAGAAAAGAGACCCAAAATGATATTTTTGAAATTATCAAGCGTTTTAAAAAGAACAAGAACCCTGCTTTGAGTCTTTTTGTTGCAAAAAAATATTATGAACTTGGAAACTACAAGCAGGCATATAATTATGCACTGATTACAAATCAGATCAATTCCAATATTGAGGCAAGCTGGATTGTTTTTGCAAAATCTCTTATGCAGCTTCACCAAAAAAACAAAGCTATCCATACACTGCAGGAATATATAAAAGTTTCACACTCAAGTAATGCCGAAATTCTCTTAAATGAAATCAAATCAGGAAAATTCAGATGAAATTACTACTGCTAGTCATAGTTACATGTAACCTTTATGCCTATAATATAAAACAAAATTTATTTACTTTATATCAAAATAAAAAATATGAAGAGGTCTGCACCATAGGTTTTAACAATTTTCAAAGATATAAAAAAGATGAAGAGTTTGTCAGTTTATATGCATTTGGCTGTTTATATTCAGACTATATAGACAGATTGTCAATACCAATAACAATGTTGAAATTTTCAAAAGAAGCTCGTGCAAACTCAGCCTATTTTTCAGTTATTATGATGCAAAAGAAACTTTTATACCATGCCCTTATCGATGGATATGAATTGTCCCAATATGTTTTACCCTCAACAGATTATATATTGTCAAAAGTCTTTGACTTATATGTAAAACTGGGGAAACATAAACCCAGAACCTTTTATCTGTTCAATGATCCGACAGATAAAAAACTAAGCTATAAACTCTATATTTCAAAAGATGAGAGAATAAGCAAGATGATTATTGAAGAATATTATGATACAATAATTTTAAAACGTCACATATACTGGTAGGAGTTATTGTGGATAGAATAACAACTGATTTACTTGCCAACGGCTCAATTATGAAAGGCCAGGTTGACAGGCTTCTGGCAAAAGGAATTAGTGAAAATTTAATTCTCAGAGACATCACACTTTCCGGCTTCATGACTATGGATCGTCTTATAAGATTTATTGTGCAACAAATAAGAGAAGGTGTTTATGACCTCTCTATTATAGACAATTATGATTATATAGAAGAAAAAGCAGTCCTGCAAAGACTTGCAAAAGAGCTGAATCTTCTTTTTGTTGATCTTGATTCCATTGATATGGATTATAATCTCATTGAAAAAGCTCCTCTTAACCAACTTGAAAAACACAATGCTATTCCTGTCTCACAGGATGATCTGAGTGTTACTGTCGCTTTTAGTGATCCTTTAAACATGGATGCGCAAGAAGCTGTCCAACGACTCTTTCCGAGAAAAGTTCTTAAAATTGCTTTGGCAACAAAAAAACAGATTGTGTCCTATCTTTATAAAATCAGTCTCAAAGACAGTATTAAAGATCTGGTCAAAAAAATACGTGATGAACTCAATTCTATCAGTTCTATTGAAGAGCAACAAGAGGCCTCCTCTATTTTACAACTCATAGATGTTGTTTTAAAAACATGTATTAATGCACGGGCAAGTGATGTTCATATCGAACCTACTGAAAAAAACTGTGTGGTTCGTGGACGTGTTGACGGAAAACTCACAGAAATGTTTATTTTCGAAAAAGATATCTATCCGCCTCTGGCATCAAGACTCAAACTGCTTGCAAATTTGGATATAGCTGAAAAAAGAAAGCCGCAAGATGGCAGATTTTCAACTTCAGTAGGGACAAAAGAGTATGATTTTCGTATATCGACACTGCCTATTCTTTATGGCGAATCAATTGTTATGCGTGTTTTAGACAAACAAAAAGCGCTTGTAAAACTGGAAGATGCCGGAATGGACTCTAGCAGCTATCAAAAACTGCTCAAGGGGCTTAAAACTCCTTATGGAATTATTTTGGTAACCGGACCTACGGGAAGCGGTAAAACCACTACTTTATATGGTGCCTTAAATGAGCTGAGAAACGTTGAAGACAAGGTTATTACTGTTGAAGACCCTGTAGAGTACAGAATGAATCTTATTCAACAGGTACAGGTAAATGCAAAAGTAGGTCTGAGTTTTGCCGATGCGCTCAGGTCAATTTTAAGACAAGATCCGGATAAAATTATGATTGGTGAAATTCGAGACCAAGAAACTCTCGAAATTGCCATAAAAGCAGCACTTACCGGACACATGGTTATCTCTACACTTCATACAAATGATGCAATCAGTGCAATACCCAGAATGGCAGACATGGGAATAGAACACTACCTCATCAGTGGTGCACTTGTAGCCATTCAGGCACAAAGACTTGTACGAAAGATATGCAGACACTGTAAAACAGAAGACACACTTTCGGCATCCGTTTTGGAAGAGATAGACGGAGTTGTGCCCGAGGGGACAATCTTTTACAAAGGCAGAGGCTGTAAAGAGTGTTCAGATACAGGCTATATGGGAAGAGAAATGATTTGTGAAGTACTTAACATTTCAGAAGAACTCTCTTCTTTGATTGCCAAAGGTGCATCAAAAGAACAGATGCTTGAACAGGCAAAAAAAGAGGGATTTGTCGGACTCTTTCAAAATGGTATCCAAAAAGCAATTGACGGAATAACCAGCGTAGAAGAGATATTAAAGGTAGCCAAGGGATGAAATATTTTATAGCAACTGTTTTGACAAAAGGAAAAAAAGAGGAGATTGGACTCTATGCTGAAAACAAAAAAGAAGCAAACAGTTATGCCAAACTGAAATTTTCCGGTATCATCATCAAGGTTTCAGAAGCCCAGGAGCCTCTGGAAGTACAACTTAAAAGATTTAAAACAAATTTTTTATCAAATATAAAAAAAAGAAAGATCAAACCTGATGCCCTTATTGCCGCCATACGACAGCTGGCTGTTATGACAAATGCCGGTATTTCCATCCATGATTCTCTAACAGAGATAGCAAATGCAACAACAGACGAAGCCCTCAAGAGTGTTTTTTCAAAAATTGCAGAAGATATCAATGCAGGACACTCCATTTCATCTGCCATGCAGAACTTCCGGTATGAGCTTGGAAACCTTACAATTGCAATGGTTGAACTCGGAGAAAAGACAGGTAATCTCGATGAAGCCTTATACTCTTTGGCAAATATGCTTGAAGAGATACGAGCCAATGTTGTAAAGTTTAAAAAAGCGATGGCTTATCCGAGAAATGTCATGATTGCCATGGCTATAGCGTTTACAGTTTTAATATCCTACGTTGTCCCTCAGTTTAAAGCTATATTTGAGGAACTTCATGCCGAACTGCCTCTGCCGACAGTTATTCTTTTGAAACTTGAATATATTTTCAATAACTTCGGTCCCTATGTTTTAGCCGGATTAGCTGTAGCATTTCTGATATTCAAATATCTTATCAACAATTATGAAAATATACGATACGGTTGGCATAAATTTTTACTGAGAGTGTATCTCATAAAAAATATTATTAAATTTGCAACTTTAAGTAGATTTACCCTTGTATTTTCTGAACTTATTCGAGCCGGAATTCCTATAGCCGAAGCTCTTGACACCGCCACAGCAATGGTAGACAATCTTCCCCTCAAAAGAAAACTTCAATCAGTCATCAGCACTGTAGAAAAGGGAGGAACACTGAATAAAGGACTTGAAGAAACAGGACTTTTTGAAAATATGATTATTCAGATGATTCGTGCCGGAGAAGACAGTGGTACTCTTGATACAATGATTAAAAAAGTTGCAGAATACTATAAGATGCGATTTGATGCGATTATTGACGGCTTAAGTGAAGCCATAGAACCTATTATGCTCCTGATAATAGCTTCTATGGTTATATTACTGGCACTTGGTATCTTCTTACCAATGTGGGATATGGGAAATGCGGTGCAGGGAAGAAGATAGCTACACCGCAGTAACAGTTACTACTCTGGCGGTTTTAGAAAGAAAATTTTTCATATTTTCTTCACTTGCTGTAATGATATATGATACTTTTGTATCAAATTCTTTGTGTCCTATCACAATGTCAGATACCTGACACTCATACTCGACAAAGCGCACATCACTGTAATCAAAAACAATTTTTTGCGTCAACTCTTTTTTATACTCATACAGCTCTGCTTTTTCAATGACTAAATTCACAGCATCACTGTATGCTCTGACCAATCCGCCCGTTCCTAACTTTGTACCGCCAAAATAGCGTACGACAATCACGGCAGTATTGATAAGTTTCTGTCCTTGCAAAACCATCAGGGAGGGTTTTCCCGATGTTCCTGAAGGCTCACCGTCATCACTTGAGTGTTCCACTATTTGTTCATACTCATTCAAGTACCTGTACGCCGTTACAAAATGCCGTGCTTTAGGATGTTCTTCTTTTAGTTTATGAAGCAGTGTTTCATATTTGTCGTATGGCACCAGGCAGGCAATAAACTTTGACTGCTTCACTTCAAGAGTATTTGTATACTCTTCTTTTATATAGTACATGTAAAGTACATTTTACGCTAAATTGGTATAAACTTTTTGAACATCCTCATCATCTTCAAGTCTTTCTAAAATCTTATCAACATCTGCCTGTTCTTCTTCACTTATCTGTATAGGCGTATTTGCAATTCGCTCAAGTGTTGCTTTTGTAATTTCTACATCCATTTTTTCCAGTGCTTCATTCATCGTACCAAAACTTGTATAGTCAGCTGTCACTAAAACAACTCCGTCTTCTGTCTCTATCTCTTCAAGTCCTGCATCTATAAGTTCAAGTTCCAACTCTTCTATATCCATATCTTCTGAAAGTGGAAACTCAAAAAGAGCCTTACGCGAAAACATAAATTCCAAAGAACCGTTTGTCAGCATCTCTCCGCCATTTTTATTTAAAATACTTTTGACATTTGCGACTGTTCTTGTGTTGTTGTCAGTTGCACACTCAATAAAAAGCAGTACCCCGTGAGGTGCTTTTCCCTCAAAGTTTACCTCTTTCATATCGGCACTATCTTTGGCAGTCGCTCTTTTTATAGCTGCATCAATGTTGTCTTTTGGCATATTTTCAGCTTTTGCATTTAAAATTGCAGTTCTGAGCTTTGCATTCATATCGGGATCTGTTCCGCCCTCTTTTGCCGCCATTGTGATAACTTTACCAAGTTTTGGGAACAATTTGGACATTGCTCCCCATCTTTTTAATTTTGATGCTTTTCTATATTCAAACGCTCTACCCATAAAAAAATTCCTTATTCCGATTATTTTTGAAATTATACCATTTTCAATGTATAATACGGTAGAAGGAACACCTATGAGGCTCAGTTTTAGATTAAAACATCATTTTTTCAGTGCTTTTCGTGAACTCTTTGTACATCATCACGGTTCATTGGAATTTCGTGCAAAAATTTTTGCCCTGATAATCGCAGCCAATAAAGAAGCAACAGTAGAAAGTTATATCCTTATAAAAAATATTGGACTCGATCTCTACAAAGAAGATACCGACAGAGCAAATCTTCTGATGCTTTCAACAAAAGAACTTGTCAAAAAAGTACAGGACAACAATGGTTTAAACATTGATGCCCTTGTTTTAAACATACAAAAAGAATTGAAAATAATTCCCAGATATGCACATAAAATAGACATTGACTCGCTTCACAGGCTGCTCCAGTATACTTATGATACGGATACTTTAGCCTACCAGGAAAATATTTTAGAATTTTTACAAAAAATTAAAGATGAAACACTTAAGGGTACCTCTAAAAACAAAGGATAAACTGTGGATATACAAACATTGGCACTCCATGCCGGATATGAAAAAGACTCGCAAGGAACTATGGCGGTTCCGATTTATCAAACAACGGCCTATGAGTTTCGTGATGTAGAGCATGCTGCGAATCTTTTTTCATTAAAAGAACTCGGCAATATATACACACGTCTCAACAATCCTACAACGGATGTTTTTGAAAAACGTTTTGCAGCACTTGAAGATGGTGAAGCAGCCATTGCCACAGCAAGCGGTATGAGTGCAATCTTTTTTGCAATTGCCAATGCAGCCCAGGCAGGAGACAATATTATCTGTGCCAAGCAGCTTTATGGAGGCAGCTTGACGCTTAACACACATACACTCAAACGCTTTGGTATAGAAGCCAGATTTTTTGATGTGCATCAACCCAAACAGATAGAAGCGCTTATTGACGAAAAAACAAAAATAATCTTTTTTGAATCATTGACAAATCCAAGTATTGATGTAGCAGATATAGAGGCAATTACCTCCATTGCAGACAAACATAATATTTTAACTGTTGTTGACAATACAGTTGCAACACCTGCTTTGTGCCGTCCATTTGAGTTTGGAGCAGATATTACTGTACACAGTGCCAGTAAATATACGACAGGTCAGGGACTTGCCATAGGCGGCATCATGGTTGAAAGAAAAAATCTGACAGAAAAACTCAAAGACAATCCGAGGTATGCTCATTTTAATGAACCTGATCCTTCATACCACGGACTTGTCTACACAGATGTCGGGCTTCCTCCCTACACGCTTCGTGCCCGTCTTTCCCTTTTGCGTGATTTAGGGGCTGTTGTCTCTCCGTTTAATTCATGGCTCTTTATTCAAGGAATGGAAACACTCCCTTTACGCATGAAAGAACATTCAAAAAATGCACTTTTACTGGCAGAGTTTTTAGAATCACATCCAAAGATAAAAAAAGTAAACTACCCTGGTTTAAAAAGTAATCCAAACTACAAGAATGCCCAAAAATATTTTCAAGACGGTTTTAGCAGTGGGCTGCTCAGTTTTGAGGTTGAAAATTTTGATGAAGCAACAAAAATTGTCAATGCCACAAAACTCTATTCGCTTGTTGTCAATATCGGTGATTCAAAATCGATTATTACGCACCCTGCTTCGACAACGCACCAGCAGCTCTCACATGAAGAGCTGGTTGCCTGTGGTGTTCCTGAAGGTCTGATTAGAATTTCTTGTGGTTTGGAGAGTCCAAAAGATTTAATTGAGGATATGAAACAGGCACTTGAAGCATAATTAAGACTCTTTTGCTAAAATACTGTTACTAATTTTCGGAGAGCAATCACCTTGTCTTTAAACCTGCAAACACATACAGAACATTTTACAAATCCGCTCTATCTTGAGAGTGGACGCATCTTGGAACCGTATGATATTACTTATGAAACCTATGGAACGCTCAATGATGACAAGAGTAATGTCGTTGTTGTCTGTCATGCACTCACAGGTTCCCATCATGCCGCAGGACTCTATGAAGGAGAGGCAAAGCCTGGTTGGTGGGATGGTTTCATCGGTCCCAAAAAAGCGATTGATACCGATAAATATTTTGTAATCTGTTCCAATGTTATAGGAAGCTGCTTTGGTTCCACAGGTCCTATGAGCATGCAGTACCCCCATCATGAACCCTACCGTTACAAATTTCCTGTTGTCAGCATAAAAGATATGGTAAAAGCACAGCGTATTTTGTTTGACAGGCTTGATATTCACAGAGTACATGCAATAGTCGGCGGTTCCATGGGTGGTATGCAGGCACTCCAATTTGCTATACACTATCCAAACTTTGCGAACAAAATCATTGCAATGGCGACAACACATGCAACACAGCCATGGGCAATAGCTTTTAACAAAGTTGCGCAGGAATCCATTCTTAATGATCCTGATTTCAAACAGGGGTATTATGACCCAAAACTGCTTAAAGAACAGGGACTCTCCGGGATGGCAGTCGGTCGTATGGCAGGACATATCAGCTTTTTGTCACCTGAGTCAATGCGTGAAAAATTCGGCAGAGAGTATAAGCTCACAGATGGACTGTATGAGCTTTTTGGAAAATTTCAGGTTGAGTCTTATCTGGAATACAATGGTTATAATTTTACAAAATGGTTTGACCCTTTGTCTTATCTTTATATCACAAAAGCCATTAACATCTATGACCTGTCTCGAGGATTTGACTCATTGGATGAAGCACTAAAAAGAATAACCTCTGCTTTGTATCTGATAAGTTTTAAAAATGATCTGTTGTTTAAAAACAGTGAGATGCAAGAAATGGCACAGATACTCAAAAAAATAGGAAACAGAAATCATGATTATATAGATATTGACAGTAACTATGGTCATGACGCATTTTTGGTAGAGCTTGATAAATTTGAAAACAATGTAAAGGATGCACTCAATGGCTAAAGAAAAATTTGAAAAAAAACTCCAAAATGCTAAAGAAATTCTGGAAACGCTTATGAGCCCGGAGATTACACTTGAAGAGAGTGTAAAAGCCTATGAAAAAGGCATGAAGGAGTTGGCCGAAGCACAAAAAATGCTCGAAGAAGCGCAAATCAAAATTCAAAATTTAAAAACTACGCAATGAGAGCGGCAGTTTTACAGCTCAATGCACAGGGAATGAGCTCTACAAAACTTTATAACTATATTCGGGTAGCCAGTAAAAAAGGCGTCAAAGTCCTGCTCCTTGGTGAATACGTTCTCAATCCTTTTTTCAAAGAACTCGAACAGATGTCTGTCTCTATGATAAAAGAGCAGGCACTCCATCAGATTAAAATCCTAAAAGAACTCTCTTTAACATACAGCATAACTATAATCGCGCCCTTGGTTATTGTCAAAAAAGATAAAATTTACAAATGCATTGCAAAGTTTTCTCCAACATCTGCCTCTTACTACAATCAGCAAATCCTTATTAACTATGCCCACTGGAATGAAGATAAATTCTTTGCAAATGAGCTTGCACCACTGCTCTCCCCTATGGTTTTTAAAATTGACGGCTTCAAATTTGCGGTAATGAATGGATTTGAACTTCATTTTGATGATTTTTTTGCTAAACTTAGAAATAAAAATATAGACTGTTTGCTCGTACCGAGTGTTTCAACTTTTGAGTCTTATGAGAGATGGAAAGCATTAATACTCACAAGAGCATTTACACACAACATCTATATACTCAGAGCCAACAGAATCGGTGAGTATCAGGACAAAGAGTTTGTATGGAAATTTTACGGTGATTCTATATTAGCATCCCCAAATGCAGAAATTTTAAACCATTTGGGAAATACTGAAGAGTTAATGATAGTTGATATGAGTCATACAGATGTAGTACGCGCTCGTCGCACATGGGGATTTAAAGAAGCTATCAGCAAGAGAGCATTAAAACTTACAAAAAAGGATTTATAATGATGGAGTATTTTCACAGACAGGTGCAACTTTGGGGAGAAGAGACGCAAAAAAATCTTCAGACAAAAAAAATAGCAATTGTTGGAGCAGGAGGGCTCGGTTCTTCTTTAAGCTTTGCATTGGGTTCTACAGGAATCGGAGAAATTCACATTATAGATTTTGATAATGTAAGTCTGCATAATATTCACAGACAAATTGCTTTTAAACTAGGAGATGAAGGAAAGAACAAAGCAAAAATAAACGCTGAAATCATAGAACAGCGATGTCCCTTCACAAAAGCTGTTGCCCATGAGTGTAATTTTGAAGAGTGGAGCAAAAAGAACATTGCAGTGGATCTCATTTTAGATGCCACAGACAATCTTCCTACACGCGGAGATATTAACACTTATGCAAAAAAAGTCAATACACCCTGGATTTATGGAAGTGTAGAAGCATTTCACGGACAGGTTTGTTTTTTTGACAAATCATCTTTTAATGACGCTTTTAAAATAGTACAAAAAACACCGGCAGGCATTGCTGCACCTATCGTTATGCACATAGCATCCCTGCAGGCAAACCTTGCTTTGAGATTCTTGGCAGGCTTACATGTAAAGAAAGATTTGCTTTATTATCTCTTTTTCAACGAAGAGGGAGAACTTGTTACTCAGAAGTTTGGATTGCCAACAGAGGATTGATCATAAACAACAAACGAACTGGTGTGTTTGCATGACTTATTTATACTTTTGCTACCCAAAAAAGAAACAGTAGCGGAACAATCAGTATTCAAATCATAGATCGAAAAACCGAAAATATAAGGTAATTGAGACTATAGCATGCCTTAAATCCATTAGTAGAATTTTATGCGGCTCTATGTATCTCTTTTAAATTTTCTTTTTGTTTTTGATATGTTTTGTACAAATCATAAGCATTTTGTAAATTTAACCAAAACTGTGGAGTTGTACCGAAATATTCAGAGAGTTTTAAAGCCATAAGTGGCGTTATACCTCTTTTTTCATTATAAAGTTCACTCAGTGTTTTTATGCCGACTTTCAAGTCTTTTGAGAGTTTTGCTTGCGTTAAATTCAAGGGGAGTGCAAACTCTTCTTTTAATATAATACCTGGATGTGTACTTGGTCTAATCTCTTTCATATAAAAATCCTTATTTATGATAATCATCTATATATATATCATAGGCATTAGAATTTTCAAATTTAAAAATTAGTCTAAATTGGTTATTAATTCTAATACTGTAAAAACCTTTTAAATCACCCTGTAATTGTTCAAGATGATTAGATGGTGGCACTTTCAAGTCTTCCAGTGCAAAAGCTGCATCTAACATATCTAATTTTCTTTTACCGATATTATTAACTGCTTGAGAAAACTTTTTTTGGTATTTACCATTAAAAAGCTGTTTTGTGTATTTGCATTTAAAAGACTGAATCATATTGTTATATTATCGCAATATGATAATATTGTCAAATAATCGAATATACCTTTACTTCTGTGCAATGAGAAAATTAAATTAAAATTGATTTAAAAAATGTAAGTGGTGGGTTCTGAGTGACTCGAACACTCGACCGCTCGGTTATGAGCCGAGAGCTCTAACCAACTGAGCTAAGAACCCACTTGTTGTTGGTAGGTCGGAATTATACAAGGAGCTTCCTTATATAATGCTTATTAGAGGCTTGGCTACTGCGTATTTATCATCCAAATTGAAAATATATCTAAATATCTCCAAAATGAGTACAGTGATGTTTCGGTCACCCCTTTTTCTTTTAACGCTTCAATGAGCGGCTTATAGAGTTCCAGCCATGTTTGACGTGCTTTTGCATCAATACGAAACGGTGCGTGACGACCGACCATTTGCGGTGCCCCTCTGTTTTGATTAAAATACTTCGGTCCTCCGCATATTTGAATGAAAAAGTCTGCCGAATTCACTTTTGCTTTTTCAAATTCTGCATCATCCTGAGGAAAAAGATGAGAAATATCACTCTGCTTTATTGCATCATAATGTTTACTAATCAGTTCTCTGATGCCTTCTTCTCCTACTTCTAATAAAAATTCCGGTATTGGTTTTGTCACCGGTGGTCTTACACCAAACTGAGCCTGACTTATTTCTAAATTCATTTTTATCCTTTGTTTTTCTGAGGTGGTTTTATTTTATATACAACGGCATAAAGCAAAGGGACATACAATAAATTTAACACTGTTGCCCATGCGATACCATATCCCAAAGATATTGCCATCGGTTGGAGTATTTTTGCCTGGCCTGATGCAAAAAATATAAGCGTTAAAAGCCCCAGTACGGTTGTCAGCGATGTCAAAAGAATCGGTCTGAGTCGTGTTTGCGCTCTTTTCATCAGATCTTCTGTATTTTTGGCATTTTTTATAAAATCTACCATAATAAGTCCATCATTAACAACAACGCCTGCAAGCCCTACTATACCTATGAGTCCCGGCATAGTCAGGTTTAACCCCATTATCCAGTGTCCCACATAAACACCCAGAAGTACAAGAGGAATTGTACTGATAACAATTAAAGATTTTCTTATAGAATCAAAGAGCCACACCAAAGTAATAAAAATTAAAAATATTGCTATAAGCGCCGACTGCATCATCTCTCTTTTGTTTTTGTTATTCTCTTTTTCTTCCCCTTTGATATCTAGAACAATGCCCTCTTTTTTAAACTTTTGCAGTGTCGGTTGAAGTTTTTTCATAAGTTCGGATGATGTTATAATTTTTTTGTCTGTTGAAGCATAAACACTGCGTACTCTTTTGCCGTTTTCCTTTTTAAGCGTTACAAAGCTTTGGATATACTCAAAATCACATATCTCTTTTAAGGCAACATATTTGTCTGACCCCGGAACCTGCAACTCTATTGTATGTATAGAACGTATTTCTTTATTTACATTGCTGTCAAGTCGTATACGCACCAACCCCTGTTCATTAAAAAGCTTTCCGTATTCCCCTTTCAGATAATATGCCCGCAGTTCATTTGAAATATCCTGTTCCGTAAAGCCCAGTTCCTGACCGTATCTGTTTACATGTAACTTTAGTTCTTTCTCACCGAGCGTTGCATCATCCGCTATATTGTAAACACCTTTAATACCTGCGAGTTCTTTTTCAAGAATTTTCAGATAGGGTATAACACTTTGGGCATTTTTTGTACTTAAACCAATTTCGACATCATGTGCTATCACCCCTGCACCAGGAACTTTTACAACAAGCTCTTCAAAAGCTGATTTTTGATTTTGCAGTACTTTTTTAATCTCTTTTGCTATCTCTTTTGCATCTTTTTTACGTGTTTGTACTCCAGGATTGTACTCTATAGAGAGATAAGGGCTGATGTATGTATCAAAAAAATTCTCAGGCGCTCGCTCGTGCAAATCTATAAATATATGAAACATATTCTCACCAAGTTCGGCTCTGTTTTTGGCATCCATTTTAAAGCCGATAACAGAGGTTACAGAGGAGACATCTTCATTGTTTATGTTTTTAAGGATGATATTCTCCAGTTTTGTTACAATTTTTTCCGTATCTTTGAGTTCATTGTTGATATTTACCTTTCCATAGACATATATTTGTGTATTGTCAAAATCCGGAAAAAGCTGAAATTTTGCATTTTTAATCATTATAAATTCAAGTAAAACAATGCTCACAACAATAACACTCAAAGAGAGAAACTTTCTTCTAAAAAGAAAATGCAGGGCCCTGCTGTACCAGTCGTGCATTTTTTGCCAAAATCGTTTTGTAAAACTCCCTTCTTTGGAGACTTTCAAAAAATCATGTGCATGCAAGGGAAGAAAATAAAAGGCTTCAAAGAGTGAAGAGAGTAACAGTACTGTTATCATGATAGGAATAATCTTAATAAACATTCCCATTTCACCTGTCATCAAAAGCATAGGTAAAAATGCAAAAACTGTTGTAAGCGTTGCGGTGAGTACGGCAGGGAACATCTCTGCCGCACCTGTTATGACCGCTTCTTTTCTATCCATCCCCTCTTCAAGGTGTCTGTAGATGTTCTCGGCTACAACTATTGCCTCATCAACGAGCATTCCAAGCGCAATCAGTGCTCCCAGAAGGGAAAGCATATTAAGACTGTCTCCCAATATCTCTGTTACGATAAGCCCTATCATAAAACTCACAGGAATACCGAGTGCGACAACAAAGGCTATGCCTCTGTTTATAAAAATCAGCATTGCCAGAAAAACAAGCATCAAACCAAACATTATATTTGAAAAGACGGTATTGAGGCGGTTTTTAATCCATACAGAAGTATCTGTATAGATATTATAATCCAAATCAGGATGTTTTGCTTCTTGTTTTTTTAAAAGTTCTCGTATCTCTTTTACCAAAGAAATGGCATTGCCGTTTTTGCTTTTTGTGACATTTATTGAAATATTTCGTACACCATTATAATGGGAGAGTTCCACCTCATCACTCAACTTGAAAGAAACCTCTGCGATATCGCCGATTTTGACTCTTTTTCCGCCAACATCAATGAGTGTATTTTCAACTGCTTCTTTTGTCTTTTCACCGTTATATGTAGAAATATAAAGATGATTTGCTTTTTGCTTGATGGTGCCTATGGGAAAAATCGAACTTATTTTGGAGAGTTGTGCAATAACCAATGTTGAGGAGAGTCCGTAGGCTCTTATTTTTTGCGGATTAAGCTGTATATCCAGCTCTTCATCGGCATCACCACGAATTGTAATATCACTCAAATCCTTAAACTTGCTTAATTCTGTTTTGAGCTCATCTGCATGTTTTAGCAGTGTTTCTTTGGAAACATCTCCAGAAAGTGCTATGAGTACAAGGGGAAATGCATGTGTTTTGATTTTGGCAACAGGCTCATTCATATCTGCCGGCAAATCTTTTTTTACACTGCTCACTACATCTTTGACATCATTGAGTACTAAAATATTATCCGAACCGTTTTTGATGTCTGCACTGATACTGAATGAACCGTTTTTAATACTGCTTTTTATATCTTCAAGTGCGTCAATATTCTGTAAATCATTTTCAATACTCTGCACAACCATTTTGTCCAAAATATCAGCCGATGTTCCTGCATAACCACCTTTTATGGTTATTTTATCCATATTCATCGGAGGAAAAATCTCTTTGGGTATATTGATATATGCAAAAATGGAGAGCATAAAAATAAAGAGTAATAGTATATGATTTAAAAGTGGTTTTTCTATAGCAAATTCTATAAACTTACGAATCACTGCTGTTCCTTAAAAGAGAGTATCTAGTATTTGATTTTTAAATTTTATCGACTCAACAGAGGCGCGGATGAGTTTGTTTTCTTCTTTGAGCGTATCATATTCTACTTTGAGTTTTGCAATATCTCTGCTTTTAAAGTAAATCTGCTCTGTAATATAAATTTTAGGAAATGCAAACATAGCGATAAATGTTAACACCAGCAGCATATATAAAAAATAGTTCAGACCCAACTTTTGTTTTGATATAACCAGATTATCAAGTTCATCTAAAAGTTCGTTCTTTTCGCTCATTTTTCACCCATTTGAAACAGACGCATCTTTGCGCTGCGACTCCTGACATTTTCTTTGAGTTCTTCATCTGTCGCCGTAATTGGTTTTTTCGTTACAATCTTTCCCAGCTGATTGTTGTTTCCACATGTACAGCGAAATGCCTCAGGAGGACATATGCATGATTTGGACCATTTGGAGAACTCTCTTTTAACAATCCTGTCTTCAAGAGAGTGAAAAGATATTATTGCTACTTTTGCATCCGGTAATTTTGCTTCTTCTATGCTCTTGAGCAGTGATTTGAGTTCACCGAGTTCGTCATTTACTTCTATGCGGATTGCCTGCATCAAAAGTGTTGCAGGATGAATCTTCTTGCCTCTTGGCATATGTGGTTTGAGTGCTTCACTTAACTCTTTTGCCGAAACAAAAGGACGGTTTTGCACAATAGCATCTGCAATTTTTTTATAGTTTCTGAGTTCTCCGTATTCTAAAAGTATTTTTTCAAGTTCGCTTTTAGCATATTCATTCACTACATGTAAAGCACTCAGTGGTGCCTCTTTGTCCATACGCATGTCAAGTGTCTCACTCTCATACGAAAATCCCCGCTCTTTTTGGTCAAGCTGTAAAGAAGAAACCCCTATGTCCGCAAGAATGCCTTTAATTTCGCCGAGATCAAACTCTTGCAAAATTTCTTGCATCACATTTGAAAAACGCCCTTTTCTTATACTTACTCGCTCACTGTATTGTTCAAGACGCTTTGTTGAAAAGTCTATAGCGGTCTGATCCTGATCAATTGCGATGAGCTTTATATTTGGATTGGCTTCAAGTATCATACTCGAGTGTCCGCCGTACCCCATGGTACAGTCTATCACTATACCCTCTTGTAAATCTTTAAAAGCTTCAACAACCTCTTTATATAAAACCGGAACATGTGGAATATTTTGCAAAAGACACCCTGTCAATAGAAATTTATTAGTGATTATACAGCAAATTTGATTTAGGTTTAATTTTTTATACTGTATGATTTATGCTAAGAACAAAAAAAGGGTCTTCTTATGGTTTTACAGTATCAAAATGAATTATTTGCTTTGGCAGCCATACTTCTGCTTATGCTCATTTATTTTAGGATAAAACAAAAAAACAAAACAGAGGCTGATACAAAAGCGGCCAAAAAAGAAGAAGAACTCAAAGCAGAGCAAAGCGGGCAAATTACTGTAACACCACAAAAAGAGATTCAAGAAAAAAAAATACAAAATACTGTGCCAAGGCATGCAAAGATAACAAAAGAAGATTTTAAAATATTTGCCGGGGAAAGAATTCTTTTGGCCGAGGACAATCTCATTAACCAAAAAGTAATCCTTGGAGTCCTTGGAGACAGCGGTATAGAAGTTGTTGTGGCAAATGACGGGCAGGAAGCACTTGACATCCTCCAAACGGACAAAAATTTTCTCATTATACTCATGGACGCACATATGCCAAGAGTTGACGGATTTGAAGCCACCAGAGCTATCAGACACGATCCCCAAAACAATCATATTCCCGTAATTGCACTGAGTGGAGATACGGCAAGTGATGACATTAGAAAAATGAAAGAAGCCGGTATGGATGAACATCTTGAAAAGCCTTTGCAGGTTGATACTTTGTATGATATTCTTTATAAATACTCTGC
Organism: Sulfurimonas sp. SWIR-19; assembly: GCF_020410885.1. Taxonomy (GTDB): domain Bacteria; phylum Campylobacterota; class Campylobacteria; order Campylobacterales; family Sulfurimonadaceae; genus Sulfurimonas; species Sulfurimonas sediminis. The sequence continues at coordinate 1,609,530 of NZ_CP084578.1, forward strand.
TAAAATATCAGCACAAGAGGACAACTCTTTGGATATACCTGCTTTAGATATACAAAGAGGTCTGCAGGTGTGTGGCAATGATACTGCTTTTTACCATGATATTTTAAAAGAATTTCTTGTCACCTATAGTAATTCCGCAGAGGAATTGGAAATTTTACTCAAAAACGATAAAGCAGATCAGGCTGACAGCCTGCTTCTTGATATCATTGGTGTTTCAGCAAACATTGGTGCAGATGCTCTGACTGCCTGTGCAAATGATATAAAGAACAACATAAATGCAAATAAGAACATCAATCTTGCGCTCTATAAAAAAAGAGTGCAAGAATTAGTCCAAAGCATCAACAACTATTTTCTTACATGTAACTAGCTTACATATAAGAAATATAAGAAAAACTATTACCAATCTACCCATATAAATAATTCCTTAAATAAATAACAAAAATCCTTCACCTAATGTAACACTAATTATAAAAAAAAGATAAAATCATTATGTTAGTTAATAAAATTGATTTATATCAATATTATTAGTATCAGAAAAGACTAGAATACATATGATTCTAAAATATTAACAGAGTTTAAGGAGTGTAAAATGATCGATCCATCTATAATCAGACCGGAAATTGCGTTGGATGATTTTCTAACTATATTTGTATCGTCAGCACTTGTGTTAGTTTTTGGAGGATTTTATGTTGGTATATATACTGCAGTAAAAGTTAAACTACTAAAACCGTGGAGTATGCTTTTTGCATACATGTTTTGGGTATTGACTGCCTATTGTTTGTATTTAATGGGAAGTTTAATGCATGTCGGGGAATTTACTGCAAAAGCTTTAGTTGTCGCAGCAATTGGATTATTTTTACTTCCATTTGCTGTTTATTATATGCAAAATCAGGTTCATGAAGAAAATGAACATTGATTGTTAATATATATTTTGACAATAAATTTATAGGAGGATACAGTGGCTAATAAATCTGTATGGAGTGACAATCGTTTCTGGCGAAGAACAGCAACGTGGGTTACAGGTTTTGCATCAGTTCTTTTAATTTGGTTAACGTTTGATACGTCAGCTCAGATTGCAATGGGAAATGATCAGGATCTACAAAACAAGGTGACGAAGAGGGTTCCAGGACCTACCGTTATAAATTACAAAATCACGTATGAAATGAGCGCAAAACGTGGTCATGAAATTCCGGTGATTGGGGAAAAAGAAAAGTTTTTTGGTCGAGATGACTATTCGGAAGAAGAAGCCGGGGCTTTACTTCACTTAGGTAAGTTAGGCTCACAGGCCAAAAACTGTATGGATTGTCATACACTTCTTGGAAATGGCGCATATTATGCACCTGACTTGACAAAAGCTTGGCTAGACCCTGCATGGGGACCAGATGGTGCGATGCAGGCTCTAACGGGGAAAAACACAAAAGAAGAGGCGATGGCTGAATTCCTTATGCATCCGGACCAGTATCCTACACATGCCCGTATGATGCCGGATTTAGGTATCACAGCAAAAGAGGCTAAAGGTTTAGTTGCTTTCTTGAAACATATGTCATCTATTGACACAAATGGCTTCCCAAGAAACTTTGGAAAAATAAAAGGAGCAGTTCATGGCAAGTAAATATTTAACAGGTGTCGGAAGTGAATCAAAACAGTTGGCAACATGGTACTTTACATTTGCGGCTATTCTCTTTGGCGCCCAATTACTTTTCGGGTTAGTGGCAGCGATTCAATATGTAATGCCTGGTTTTTTATATGGAGTTCTGGATTTTTCAATTGCCAGAATTATACATATTAACGCACTCGTTGTATGGATGGTCTTTGCAATGTTTGGTTCTGTTTACTGGTTACTGCCGGATGAGACAGGTATAGAAACAGTCGGTATCAAAATCGGAAAGCTTTTGTTTTGGATTTTTGCAGCAGCAATCGTTGTCGTTGTACTTGTATATCTGTTCATTCAGGTAGGTCCGGCAGATGCAACAACAATCTGGTTTATTACAGAGGGCCGTGAATATATTGAAGCACCTCGTTGGGCTGACTGGGGCATTGTCGTTGTAGCTCTTGGATTTGTCGGAAATCTTTTCTTAACAGGAATGAAAGGGGAACAGACAGGAATTGTCACTGTTCTTATGGCAGATATGATTGCCTTTGCAGGTCTTTATCTGGCAGGTATGTTCTTTACGGACAATATTACAGTTGATCAGTACTGGTGGTGGTGGGTAATCCACTTATGGGTTGAGGCTACCTGGGAAGTTTTCGTTGGTGCGATTGCGGCTTATGGTCTTATTACTATGATCGGGGCACACCGTAAAGTTGTTGAAATGTGGTTATGGATTGAGGTTGCGATGCTCTTTGGTTCAGGTATTCTTGGACTCGGACACCACTATTTCTGGATTGGAACACCTGAGTACTGGTGGGAAATCGGTGCACTATTCTCAGCACTGGAACCGTTACCGCTTGTAGCAATGTTTATTCACGTTCTTTATGACTGGGGGAAAACGCAAGGTGCAGAAATGGCAAATGAGCATACAGATGAATATAAAGTAAAATCTGTTATTACCAATCGTCCTGCATTTACATGGTTTGTGCTTAATGCCTTTGGTAACTTTTTAGGTGCCGGTATTTGGGGATTCTTCCATACACTGCCACAGGTAAACCTATATACTCACGGTACACAGTTTACTTCGGCACACGGACACCTGGCATTCTTTGGTGCTTATGCAACGATTTTGGTCGGTATGATGTATATTGCGGTTCAAGGTACAAACGGTATAAAAGTTATGAAACATACGAAAGCATCATTATGGGCTGTCAGTATGATTACCGGCGGTGTAGTCGGTATGACCGTGGCACTTACCATAGCCGGATATGTTCAGGTTCTTGTTTCCCGTGCACAGATGGGTGCTACCTGGGCAGCATACTTTGACGGTCAAAGCGGTATATGGTTTTCTCAGGCAATGGATTGGAGACTCATCATGGGTGTCGTTACATTCATCGGTTTCATATTCCTGGCAAAAGATTTATTGACTACTGGTAAAAACCCAGTACACGAAAGATAAGGAGATAAAATGTTTGAACCATTTACAGATGTCAACCCGAGTTTTTTCGGTTGGCTTAACCAAGGTCCTTTGACCTTAACAATTTTTCTGCACACAATAATAATACTTCCAATGATTTGGATCTATTTTCAGGAGAAGAAACGTTTAGAAAATGAGAACTAGTCGGTATTGACTCTTTATTGAGTCAATATCTAATCATATTTTAGAAGGAGAAATAAAATGAGATTAGGTAAATTAGTGATATCAGCTGCAGCATTGGCAGTTGTCAGTACAGGTCTGTTTGCGGGTACTTCGCATATGGATGTTGAAAAAATGTTCGAAAAAGAGTGTCAGGGTTGTCACGGTCCCAATCATGAAGGAGGCGTCGGTGCGGATTTGCGTCCGGCTAAACTTGAGAAGAAAAATGCCTATACACTGGCTGAAGTAATCTTAAATGGCCGTCCGGGTACAGCCATGCCTCCTTTTGCCAATAAAATGACGAAAGCAGATGCACAAAAAATGGTGGATTATCTTCAGCATTTCAAAGGCAAAAAAATAGAAGTCCTTACGCTTGATGCGGTAAAACGAGGATGGAAAAAGCTCAACGACAGAATGAAATTCCTCAAAAAATATCCAAATCCTATTGATGTAAAGAAAAACACTGATATTTGTTTTGTGACAGAAAGAGATGCAGCACGTGTTGTTTTTGTAGACGGAACAACCGGTAAAATCCTTTCCCGTCATCCTGCCGGATTTGCGGTACATGTAACCGTTACAAATAAACGTCAGCCTCGTTATGCATACTCTATCTCCCGTTCAGGTCTGGTAACAATGTTTGATTTAAACACACCGGGTCAGCAAAAAATTGCTGAATGTCAGGTTGGTAGTGATTCTCGTGGTCTGGCAGTTTCACCGGACGGAAAATACCTGATGGCAGGGAATTATGTTCCGGGAGGTGCGGTTCTTATGGATGCCATGACACTTGAACCTCTTAAAGTTTACCCTACTTCGAGTGTTATCAATATGGACGGAGACATCGGTTCTTCTCGTGTAGCCGGTGTATATGACACTCCATATGGTCCGTATATCGCCTTTGCACTTAAAGATGCCGGGCATGTTTATATTATAGATTATTCAAAACCAAACTATCCGATAGTCGGAGATATTCCAAATATCGGTAAAATCCTGCATGACGGTTTTGAAAACGAAGGAAAAGAAATAGGTCGTTACTTAATGCAGGCTTCTCAAGGAAGTGATGTGATGGGTGTAGTTGACTTTAAAACAAAATCTTTGGTTGCCAAAGTATACACAGGTCCAGGAAGCAAGCCACACCCGGGACAGGGTTCATCTTGGTACAACGACAGATACGGACAACTTTATGCTACAAACAGCATGAATGTCGGTGATGTTGTGATTTGGGACAGTGACTGGAATGTTGTAGCCCATATCAGAACTGCCGGCGGCGGTCTTTTTGTCGGTACAAGTGAGCATACGCCTTTTATATGGTCAGACAACGTTCTTGGCGGTCCGGCAAACTGGAACAAAATCTATCTCATTAACAAACAGACTTTGGAAACAGATAGAATTTTGACAGTCGGTACAAAAAGAGGAACCATTATAGATCCGGTAACGCATAAAACACTTTACAGCTGGAAAGTCCCTACTGTTAAAGATAAAAAAGGCAAAGTAATCATTCCTAGAATTTTACATGCTGAACCTGCAAATCATGGGAAATGGACTATGGTTTCAGAATGGAATGCCGGTCGTATCGGTATTTATGAAGCGAAAACCGGTAAATTTGTTAAATATATAGAAGGTTTGACGACACCGACGTTTACATACTCTATCGAACACAGACAGTCTATTCCTGGCGCGTAGACTCTATTTTTATATTTCTCCCTTTTTTGGGAGAAATTCTCTCATTACTTGATATAAATCATCTTTTTTTTCATAATATTTTTTTATAATTATATATATAAGGTTTTTATTTAATTTTTCCCTGTTTTTTGGGATTTATAAGCAAAATTTCAAGTAAATTTTCGCTACAATATAAACAATATACACTGCTTAAAAAGGGAGATGGAGTGAAAAAACTGATTATTCTTTTTTTACTTTTTTGCTCTGTGGCTTTTGCACAAAAGCCAGATGGTAAAAAAGTCTTTCAAACGTACTGTTGGGGATGCCACCATCAAACAGCAATGGCCTTTGGTCCCCCGTTTTCCCAGATTGCCACAAAAAGAACAAAAGAAGAAATAGAAGCATATATTGCTTCTCCAAAATCAATGTACAAAGCATTTGGCTATAAACGAACCGTAATGACACAACTCCATCTTAATGCACAAGAACTAGATGCTATCAGTGACTATATTCTTTCATATAAAGGAAAAAAATAATGTTTAGACTCTCTAACCTCATAGCCTCTGTAGTCGAAGATAAAAAAGAGAGAATTTTAGACGGAAGCATTGCTATTTGGAACTTTACAAACCGTTGTAATCTTTCCTGTCTGCACTGCTACTCAAAATCAACCTTGGATGAAGTAGATACCCTCACAACACAACAGATTAAAAAAACCATCTTGGAGATGAAAGCCAATGGTGTCAAATTTATCATCTTTTCGGGGGGCGAACCCTTAACAAGAAAAGACCTCTTTGAAATCGCCGACTTTTGCAAAGAGCACGGCATCATTACCTACCTCTCAAGCAACGGGCTCTATTTTACCAAAGGCAATATCAAAAGAATTACCGACACTTTTAACTATGTCGGTGTGAGCATTGACGGTGATGAAGCAACCCATGACTATTTCAGAGGGCTAAAAGGTGCCTTTAAAGAGACACTCAAGTCTGTCCTTTTGGCAAATGAAACGGGTGCAAAAGTCGGCATCCGCTTTACAATGACAAAAGACACTATCGGTTCGCTTGAATATATTTTTGATCTGGTTGAGAAGCATAATATTCCAAAAATATATATTTCTCATCTAGTCTATTCCGGGCGAGGATTAGATAACCTAAAAATGGATTTGACAAAAGAACAACGCAAAGAAGCTGTTGATTTTATACTCGATAAAGCCTTTGAATACTATGAAAACGGGCGAGAGATAGAAATAGTCACCGGAAATATGGAAATGGATGCTGTTGCTTTTTTGAATAAATTTGCACAGAAATATCCCCATCTGAAAGAAAAGATGAGACAAAGACTTGTCAAATGGGGCGGAAATTCCGCAGGACGTAAACTTTTAAATATTAACAGCGAAGGAGATGTCCGTCCCGACCCGTTTTTTCCTCTTATAGTCGGCAATATCATTCATCAGGATTTCGGTGATATTTGGCAAAGCGGAAAACTTTTAGATGAACTTCGTATTCATCCTCGAACACAAATCAGCGGTATCTGCTCTACATGTAAGCAGATAGATATATGTAACGGCGGCAGTCGGGCACGTGCCTATGCAATCACAGGTGACTTATGGAGTGAAGACCCGTCTTGTTACTTAACTAAAGAAGAAAGAGAGACAGTATAATGAAAATAAAAAACTTTTTGGCAGTTGTATTTCTAGCCTTATCATTACATGTAAGTGCAAATGCACATGAAAAAGTATTTGTCGTAGAGCGTGAAAGCAGTTCCGTAGCCGTTATAGAAGACGGGCTGCCGAGAAATCATATGGAGCATATGCATAATATGAATCATGGCGTAATGAAGTTCTATGGTAAAGACGGCTACCTCATCTCTCGTGACGGGTATATCATGCGATTTAATCCCGTCACCGAAAAAAAGCTCTCTGAATATAAAACGAGCAAGAGTGCCATTGGTTTTGTCATCAGCAACAACTATGTTGCCGTTGCAAATTACGATGACAAAAGTGTAGATATTCTTTCACGCGACCTCAAACCCCTGCAAAAGCTCAAAACAGGTTCACGCAATGTCGGTATTAAAATATATAAAAACTATCTTGTCTTTTCAGAAATGGACAAAGATACCATTGCCGTATACAAAGATACAAACAAAGGAAAAGGCAAACCGCACTTTGTGCTGTATAAAGAGTTTCAAAATGTAGGCATTATGCCCTTTGATGCCCTCCTCGACGGAAACAAATATGTAAACGGCTTCTTCAACAGTCCTTGGATCGGTGAACTGAATTTGGATACTATGAAGTTTAAAAAGATTCCCTTGCAGCTGGGTGAGAGAGAACCTGTTTTAAAAGTACCGCACTTTGGCTTTTGGTCGGTGAGCAATTCTAAAATATTTATTCCCGCCGTAGGAGACAATAAAGTTTTTGTATTTACTCCGAAATTCAAGTTCATAACATCCATCAAGACAGAAGGCATGCCTGTATTTACGGCACTTTCTCCTGATAAAAAATATTTGGCTGTGACATTCAGCGGTAAAAAGTTTCCGGTCATTCAAATCATAGATACAAAAACATTAAAAATCATCAAGAGATTTCAGTTTGACGGGAAGGTGTTACATGTAAGATGGTCCAAAGAGAAGCCTTACTTATATGTTTCTGTCAATGATGCAAACGAGGTAGCGGTAATCAATACAAAAGGCTGGTGGCTAAAACGTGAAATTTTCACTATAAAAAAACCATCGGGAATATTTATTTATGAGGAAAAAGAGTAATGAGCAGAGTCTATTTGACCGGAGCCGGTCCCGGAGATATTGAGCTGTTAACCATGAAAGCACACCGGGTCATCGGTGAAGCTGATGTCATTATATATGACCGTTTGGCAAATCCCGAAATTTTGGAGATGGCAAAAGACGGCTGTAAATTTGTCTATGTAGGCAAAGAAGACGGCAGGCATACACTGCCGCAGGATGAAATCAATGAGGTCATTTACCAAAATGCACTGCAACATAATGTTGTCGTACGTCTCAAAGGCGGAGACCCTTTTGTCTTTGGTCGAGGCGGAGAAGAAGGTGCGTATCTGCATGAAAGAGGTGTAAAGTTTGAGATTATTCCCGGTATAACCTCTGCAATCAGTGTTCCTGCCTATGCCGGAATTCCTGTTACGCATCGCGGTATAGCCGTGAGTTTTAGAGTCGTCACCGGGCATGAATCGCCAAATAAAAAAGAGTCTCAGATTGCCTGGGAAAATTTTAAAACCGACGACACTATTATCTTTCTAATGGGGCTCCATAATCTTGCAAAAATTTCGTCAAAACTGATAGAGGTAGGAAAATCTCAGGACTACCCCTGTGCTGTTATATCACGAGGCACGACAAAAGATCAAAGTGTTGTCATTGGAACACTTGGTGATATTGTACAAAAAGCCAAAGGCGTTCCAACCCCTGCCCTCATTATCGTAGGAAAAGTTGTGACGCTGAGAGATCAGCTTAATTGGTTTCACCCTTAGTTAGTAATTTTGCAGATTATACTCTTTGTATAACAGTGTAGCTTCCGGGTTTCCGGCTTTCATCGCTTTTTGTGCCCATTTTTTTGCCTTTTTGAATTTATTTTGTGTTACATAAATTTCACTGAGAAGATAATATGCCTGAGTATCCCCCTCTTTGGCATTTTGTTTTAACCACTCTGCAGCTTTTTCAAAATTCATTGCCTGCATATATATCCGTCCAACATTTTGCACTGCTTTTTTATGTCCCGCTTTTGCGGCACGTTCCAACAGTTCTGCTGCCTTAGAAATATTTTGTTCTACTCCATATCCGTTATAATACATCAACGAAAGGTTATATGTTGCATTCATATTCCCCTGCTTCGCTTTTGTATTGAGTATGGTGAATGCTTTTTTATAATTTCCTTCATGAAATGCTTCAAAAGCTGTGTCCGAAGATCCATACAGTAAAGAGCCCAGCAATATTGTCCAAAGTAGTTTTTTCACACGAACCCCTTTGTTATATATAATATAATAATAAAGAAAGAAAAAGTGCACCTAAAAATGTCACCATTACCATAACAGCACGTTTTTGAGACTCTTGAATCTTATGATGTGCCTCCAAATAATCACTCAATCTGATTGCCGGATAGATTGTAAAAATAAACATTGGAAAAGTTAGCACCAAAATAATCATAATATCGTGAAGTGTCATCAAAATCCCTCTAAATTAAATTTTTCTTTATGGTTATTATTATATCATATAACAAAGGGGTTACTATGAAAAAAATTATAATTTCGACTGTTTCAATACTTTTAGGCACGCTGGTTTTTAATGCCTGTTCCACAACCACATCTGTCTCTTCAGAAGATGCAAAAACTGCTAAATTCTCACATTTCAAGCATGCTATACCACTCAGAGAAGTCCATGATTTGATTCGTAAAGCCGGTGAAAAAGAGGGATGGAGAATGACCGAGTTTAAAGAAAATGCGCTGATCGCAGAAAAAGAAAAACATGGAAGCATGAAAGCTGTTACAATTATTTTTACCAAAAGATATTTCAATCTTTCACCAAAAGATGATGATTTGCAAGAGGCTATAGAAAAAGAACTAAAGGAGTAGTTATATTTATATACTTTTGATACACTTTACAAAGAAAAGAAAACAAAAGGTATTAAATGGATTTTTTTAAATATATACATGCAGTCGGCACGGGTCCCAAAGGCAACAGAGATTTAAGCTTTGAAGAGAGTAAAGATATGATGCAGCAGGTTTTGGACCAGAGTGTTCCAAGTGAACAGATTGCCGCATTTTTGCTAGGTTGGAGACTCAAGCCTGAAACAACCGAGGAGTTCCGTGGAGCTTTGCACGCATGTGACGAATATACCAAAAAAGAGAATATTCCAGATTCGATAGAATTGGGGTACCCTTTTGACGGCAAAGCAAAAAATCCATATATATTTCCCTTAGTAGCTAAGATTCTTGAAAAAACAGATTTGAGTTTAGTTATTATGGGTGATGACAAACAACCGGCAAAAGACGGAATCACTATTAAAGACATATGTGAAAATATATCTCTTAGCCAAAATATTAAATATTTTGACCGAAAAGACTACTGCAACAAACTTCATAATCTCACTGATATCAGAAACAAGCTGGGGCTCAGAAGCGGTTTTAATACTATAGAAAAATTACCAAAGGTTGCAAACAGCAGTTATGCAATTACAGGTGTATTTCATAAACCTTATGTCAAAAAATATGTTGAAATTTTTTCAGACAGATATGAAAAATTCGCTTTAATACAAGGGAATGAAGGAACACCTGAGCTTTTCAGTAAAGGACGTTTGTGGCTTGCGAACGGAGATGATGTTGAAGAAATAATAGTAGATCCGCAATATTACGGAATTAATTATAAAAAATCATGGGATAAAATCACATTGCAAGACTCATTGCAACAGCTAAACAACCCTTCAGACGAGTATTTAAAACTAGCACGTTTAAATGCTGCTGTTTATCTTTTTATAGCCCAGAAATATGATAGCATTGGGGAAGCTTTTGAAGCTTTAAATTAGTCAAAATGAAGACATTGAACAATATCTTGAATGTCAAGCTTCACAGTTAAAGCACTGCATTGAGGCAATTCATTAGTATCAAGAATAAAAAGTGCAGGATATTGTATTGTATATAACATTTCTACAGGATAACTCTCTTTTTGCCCGTCCTTTATTATAACAAAAACAGCATACCTGTCAATAGCCAAGGATATTGCTTTATTATGAATAATTTTGGCAAGTTCTGCATCGCACTGTGAACAATTCTTTTTCGTCAAAAAAACGACCAAAAATTTTCCTGTTTTTAAAGCCTTTGCATGTGCTTTTTCATAAGAACTCTCCACCATAAAAGCATTAGCATAAAAAGTCAAAAGAGTAACAATAACTATACTTTTAATCAAACTGTTTCTCTATTTCTTTAATTGTAATAACAGGCGGATCCGGCAGTTGCGGGTATGCTGCTTTGACAACATTTGTTACCCACTGCGGATAAATTCTAAAGTTAAGTTTTATCTTTACATGTAAAGGATAGTGAAGTTCTTTTTGTAAAGAAAATTTTTCTACAACCCGTTTGCCTGCAGGAATTCTTGTATCTTTGAGCAGTTTTTCATAACGCCAAAAAAACAATCCGACAGGATTACCCTCTTTATCGCCAAAAACTTTGTTAAAAATAACAGACCCTTTTTCTATCTCTCCCTCTTTATTGAGTTTTCCGCTGCTTAAAACAGTTTTACCGTCTCTGTCTTTTACGGTAACATCAAGCCAAAGTTCTCGAAAATCTGCTGCGCCGGTAGGAAGCTTATGTCCTGCTCCGACATTTTTTACGCCTACATACAGGAGCCCTTTGTCAAGTTGCACATCCAATTTTGCCGATGTTTTTAAAAGCTGCAGCGACTGTGACTCATTTTCTTTGTTTTTCAAACCGGCTAAGAAATGATTTCCTCCTGCAAAGTAGTGTACTTTTATATCTTTTTTGTTGCTGCCTCCGAGAGTTGATTTTCCATGAAGCGGAGAAAATTTTCCCTCCGATAAATAGGTCATATGACAATCGATACACTCTTTATGCTCTTTTGGCTTCTTCGGATTGTTATAAGGTGATTTTTTCCACTGTTCATAGGTTGATACAACCTTCTTTCCACTGTGTGGTAAAAATTCATTGTGACAAGATGCACAGTACTCACTTTTTTTATACAAAGGCTTCATATACTCTTGCTTATGAACCTGAGGTTTGGCATTGATAAGCTTTTGGCTTATCCATACTTTCATATCTGTATGTGCGTCTTCATAGAGATACTTTTTTCTTTTTGTAAGGTTCAGCGTATATGAACTGTTTCCCCCGGGCTTTGCCTCTGTTATACGGTGACATGCAATGCAGGAAACACCCTGTTCCAGTCTGTTTGGATGCTTTTTAAATTCATTTATCAGGTTTTGGGAGCCCTTTGTGAAAAGTGGCTCAGGCATACTGTTGTCCTGCATAAAGTGCGTTGTCCGCTCTTGCTCCATACTCACAGCACTCGGATTATGACACCCCATACACCACTTTCTAAACTCTTTGCCTCTGTCCATTTCTGCCAAATTTTCCAGTACCATATAGTAAGGATTAGAGTCTGCAAGATGTCTGTGATTTGAATCCGCCCACTGTTTAAATATCTCAGGATGGCATGCCTTACATGTAACAGAGTTTGTCCAGTCTATGCTGTGGTGACGCTTTGCACCGTCGGAAAAAACAATATTTGTCAATTTCTCTGAACTGGAATATACATAATTTGGAAAGAACAAAAGTATCAGAAACGCTCCACTGTTGAGATATCTTAGCACAAAAAACTTTTTAAGATGTAATGCCAATAACAACAACAGCACAAAAGAACCGTACAAATGAAGAGAGTAGGAGAGTATTCCATACATATCGCCACCCCTGTTTCCCACTAGAAACAAATATGTTCCGCTGACAAGCAGAAGGACAAACACAACGGCAAATGCTACCCCGCTTTTACTCTTGTGTTTCATTAGAATCATGCTTTCATAGATATGCCTGTATAAAAAAGGAAGGACAAACATAATGGTAAGTATAATAGAACCAAAAATATGTAAAAACTCGATAACACGGAAATAGGACCACGTTATAGAAAAATAATTCATCAAAAGTATGCCGCTGATAAACATAAAAAGAATATCAAGATTTATAAATAAAATTTTCATTGCAGTTCCTTATACTCAACAACATCACCTTCAAGTGATTTTAAAAATGCTACGATTTCATCTATCTGTATCTCTGTCAACTCCATGCTTAACTGGTATTTTCCCATAATACGGACAGCTTCGCGCAAATCAAATACGGCTCCGTTATGAAAATAGGGAGATGTTTTGGTAACATTGCGCAAAATAGGCACCCGAAAAAGCTGTTCGTTGTTTTTGCCTAAAAATCCGCCCTTGTTTTCAAAAGGATATCTGCTGTACGGCTTCACATTAAAATCAAAAGCAGCCACATCACGCCCAATGTATTGTGTGCTGAAAATACCGGTGACATCTATGATATGATTATAATTTCGTGTCGGAAATTTCTGGACGGTCTGCCCTCCGACTGTTATGCCCGTATGACACCCTTTGCATCCGAGCTGAATGAAGTTTCGAAAACCTCTTTTTGCCTCTGCACTCATTGCTGCATTGTCCCCTTCCAAAAATCTGTCATAGGCACTGCGTGTCAAAAGTGTTTTTTGGTAAACATCCAAAGCCTTACAGACATTTTCAAAGGTCACGCCGTCCGAAAAAGTCTTTTCAAAAGTTTGTTGATATCTCTGGTTGTTTTTTAGCCTTGTTTCGACTGCCTGTGCCGATAGATTCATTTTGTATTTATCATGTATCATCGGAGCTACAGCTGCTTTGGAGCTTGTGAGTGAACCATCCCACATTCTGTATTTTGCCAAGGCTGAATTTAATATTGTCGGTGTGTTTAAATGGTTTGGAGCAGTTTTGGCACCCACTCCTATTGCCGCAGAGAGTCTGTCACTGCCGCTTTCATCCTTAATGTGACATACCATACAGTCGGTTTTTGCCTGGGGATGTGTCAGGTCATCTAAAAACTGCTTTTTATTATGAGGATTTTTTTTCAGCATATGACAAGAAGCACAGCTGATTGTTTTATCCTGCGAAAGTATTGTGTCAAAGTACAGACTTCTGCCTAAAGCTACTTTCTCTTTTGTTATCGGATTTTCTTTTGAATCCAGCAGTTTTAAAAATCTATCATACTCTTTGGGAACAGGGGACATGCCTCTGCTTAAGGCAATTTCACGAAGTTGATCATCACTGTAGAGCTGTTTTGGCTTGTTTGGAATTATATAAGGTAGCAGTTCTATCCAGCCAACTATAATAACAATAGCCAAAAAAGCCAAACGTAGCATAATGCACTCCCTTTATAAAACGAATATAAGATTAGATGCCAAAAAACTTTTTCAGCCAGTTTCTTTCTTCTTTTGTCTCTATATAGATTTTTCTCACTGTTTGATTTGCATCGCCAAGGACAATAACATCATTTCCGACAACTTTCAAATGTTTTTTTCCCCACTTTTGGTCCAGTTCATCCATGCGATACAATGAGTCTGCCGCATCCGGTTTTTCTTTTGTACCGGTACGTGTGTCAACAATGGCAAGACCGCCAATCGTTTTTTCAAATTTATAAGGACTGTAGACTTTAATCTCTTTATAAATTCTGTGCGGTTTTGCATCCGGTGTGGCTTTTTGTATTGCTATAAATCCAAGTGCAAAAAATGCAAACAACAATCCTAAAAACAATCCTTTTTTTACATTCATTACTTACTCCAGTTTTGTATATAATTTTTTGCTTTTTCATCAAGCATTTTCATTCTCTCTTTTCCCTTGGGCAGACGTGTCCGTAATACCTTCATCTCTTTTAAAAACTCTGCAATGCTGCTCGGAATCATCTTCTGTAAATATCTTCTCAGATGTTTTGCCACAGCGGGAGAAGCCCCTGACGTTGATATTGCAATAATCAGATCATCTTCTTTGATATATGAAGGAAAAATAAAATCACAATAATCAACAGAATCAACAGCGTTACAAAGACAATTATATTTTTTAGACTCTTCAAATATTTCTGCCTGCAGTGCAATATTATCCACAGCAATTACAACCATGGCAAAATCTTTTATATCACCCTCTTTATATGCACGTTTTTCCCATGTGAGCTTTTCTTTTTCTATACATTCCATCATTGCATCGGAATATTCCTGTGCAACTACATGTATATCCTTCGTAAAATCCAAAAGATGTTCCAATTTTTCATACGCAATGTTTCCGCCACCTACTATAAGAATTTTTTTACCATCTAATTTTAAAAATGCCGGAAAATAAGCCATTTCAAATACCCTTACTTAAGTTTTTGTAATCTAATCATAACATATACAGACATAAAGTTCTTGACAAATATCAATTTAAATTTAGATAAAGATAGATACAATCATTATGCTAAAAATTAATATAAAGTAATACAGATGAAACAAGAGATACTTTCAAGAATACAGAAAAAGTTTCCGTTGGTACAAAAACCTTTTGAGGTGATTGCTGATGAGTTGGGTATGCGAGAAGATGAAGTTTTAGAGATATTGCAAGCAGAAAAAAAAGCCAATATTATACGGCAGACTTCCGCCATATTTGACACAAAACGCCTGGGGTACAAGTCATCTTTGGTTGCGTTTAAAATTCCCGAAGAAAAAATCAGCACTGCCGTAAAGATTATCAATGCCCATCCTGGTGTTTCGCATAACTACGAAAGAAACCATGATTTTAACATCTGGTTTACCATGGCAGTTGCACCTGATTCTGTTTTGGGTTTAGAAAAAACAATACAAACGCTTGCCAGCCTTACTGAGGCAGATGATTATATTGTTCTGCCTACATTGAAGCTTTTTAAAATCAATGTCAAACTCAATACGACAGGAAAAGACGAAAAAAAAGAAGAGGTGAAAAAAGTTCTCCATAAAGATATAAAACTGACACCTTTGCACCATAAAATTATTCAAAGAGTGCAGTATGACATTGACTTTGTCAGTGAACCGTTTGCTGATATCATCAATGATCTCGATATAGACTATGAAACTTTTTTCAATACCCTGCAGGAGTTACAAGAAGCCGGTGTCATGAGACGGTTTGCCTCCATTTTAAACCACAGAAAAGCAGGTTTCAATGCAAATGCCATGGTCGTGTGGGATGTTGATGAAACGATTGGTGATGAGATAGGTGCAAAAGCAGCGGCTTTTTCTGCCGTAAGTCACTGCTACCTGCGTCCAAAATACAAAAACTGGCCCTATAATCTCTTTACAATGGTCCACGGAAAAACGACACAAGAGACAAATGCCATGATTGAGGAGATGGCACAGGAGATAGAATCAAAAGACTACATGCCTCTGTACTCATCAAAAGAGTTTAAAAAGGTACGGATTGAGTATTTCACACCAAAATTTGCCGAATGGGAAAAAAAACATGCTACAGTTGCATAAAGCAATCCTATAAAGAATAACTTAAACGGAGCGAAAAAATAAAAAAGACAATAGTCCCGTAACAATAAACTTTCAAAGAACATTTTGAGAGCCTTTTGGCTCTTAAGAGAGTTTGATTTTTGAAGCACTTTTTACAAGTCATTATCTAGAATTTGACTCAAGTGTTGCAATAATCAAACACCTAAAAACTGTTTGGTTGACAATGATAAAGTGCTAGGTGCCCCTTGAGGGTATAGACTGTTATATAATTGCCTATATAGTGTTTATCAAGTTCTATAACAACTTATTGTTAAATAGTTGAATGAAACTTAAGATACTGATGCCTGAAATACCCTTTGAGGATTATAGGCAACATTGTTTTTATAAATAGCTAAAATGATATGAGCAAGTTTCCTTGCAACAATGACTACAGCCTCTTTTTTGGCTCTGCCTTGAGAGACCTTGTCTCTAAAGAGCTTATTAAGTTCATTATTATGTCTAATAGCTGCAATGGCAGCTTGATATAACGCTTTTTTAGCTAACTTTGCACCTCTCTTTGCAATAGGACCATAACTAAGCTTATTGCCAGATTGCTCCAGTGTAGGATAGAGGCCCAAATAACCAATAAGATGAGAGTTGTTTTTAAACCTGCTCAAATCCCCACACTCACTAATGAGTGCAAAGATGGTTTTATCACTTACACCAGGAATGGTTCGAAGGTTATCAATAATATCCATGACCTCTTGCTCCTCATCCCTCTCAAGTTGTGGTGCTTGATGAAAAAGCTTTAGCATCTCATTTTCAAGCTCTTTAAGCTCCTCTTGTAGAAGTTTAATAAGTCGAATATGAGACTTTATGACATAAGCTCTCTCATCTACACCATTACCCTGATAGACAGAGTGTTTGGCTAACTCTAAAAGCTTTTTGGCTTTTTGCTCATTAAAGTTATTGCCTTTAATACCTCGAAAAGTTTTAAGTATCCTCTGCGCACTGGCATACTCATAATGCTTTGCAGTTGGATACTTTTCAAGTAGAGCAAGCCCCGTTACATTAAATGGGTCTTTTATTACCTGTTCCATCTCAGGAAATACTACAGCTAAGAGTGTAGATATCTGTCGTTTATGCTTTTTTATCTCCTCAAGGAGATTATTCTTATGTCTATAGAGTGATTTAATACTTTGGTAAGTATCTTCACTCACATAAGCTTTAGAGTATCTACCTGATTTGATAAGAGCTGCTATCATTAAAGCATCAATGTTGTCATTTTTTACTTTTTTCATACTGTCCATCTCTCTAAATCTATTTGTTTGATAAGGATTGAGTAATAGTACATTAAATCCTTTTTCACTCAAATAAAGGTAGAGATTTTCAAAGAAGATTCCTGTTGCTTCCATACCAATGGTAAAGGTTGAAACTTCATCAATAGAGTTCAAAAGTAAAACCAATTCACTAAAGCCATTCTCGTCATTATTAAACTTGAGTGACTTCTTTATTACTTTATCATCTTGATTAACCACACAGGCAACATGAAAACTCTTTGCTATATCTATACCTACATAATAGTGCATTGTGCATCCTTTCATTTGTTTAACTTTTTCTTACAGCCTCGTAACGATAGAGGATTGAGATAAAACCCATCCTGGCATCCTATAGGTAAGTTACACAAGTTAAACGCAGTATGCTTTCTTAGATAGTGGCATAAAACCTCATAAGGAAAAATGACTGTCATTCAACTCTTTAACTGTAAGTTGTTTTAGTATTTGACAAACACAAAAACGACTTTATCAAAAACTAAAAAACAATTATCAAACCACTACTCCCTTGGATGTAATGACTTGATAAATTTATTATACGAGGAGAAATATAATGGAAAGATTTTTTGAATTGGAAATTGCATATATTGTAATAGGAATATTTTTTTTGGCCATTACCGCCTTTGTCACAACAAGGGACTTTATGCCAAAAGGTGCCTTTAAAAAAGGAATGACTGGCATATTTGCCATATTTGCCATTATGATAGGTATTCATTATTTTGTAACAACCAAAAGAATGCAGGGTGTCAAAGAAATCTTCAATGAAGGCAAAACTGTCATCTGTGAAAACAAGATGAGAAGAACCATTTCACAGTCTGTGTTGATTTCCAAAGAACTTGGATGGAAACTTGATGGTGATTACTTCAAAAATCCTGATTTTATCAGAGATTTTCATACGGCAAGATGCGTAGACTATTCACCTATTGCCCCAAAAGATGAGCGTAAAAATGATAAGTAGACTCAAAAGATATGGTATGGCTGTCATTTTTTTGTTTTTAGTTGTCATTTTAATGCTACTGGGAACCCTGGGTGTCAAAGATTTTGGAGATCAGATGTTTAAAGATGCAAATATTACAATTACCCCGGAAGGAGAAAGGATACATTTATGAGTTTGACATTTTTATTGAGTATTGGAATTGTTCTAACAATTATCTTTCATTTTTTAGGTGTTTATGCCGGAGCAAAAAAAATAGTCTGGATTGCCATTATTCTTATATGGGCTGCTGTTATTTCTGTTGCAACAAGTGAGGTCAAGCCTAAAGCCTATGATGATATAAAAAGAATGCAGGGTAAATATAAAGATACAGACCGACTTATAGACGAAGCGATGCCAAAAGTTTCGGTATATGAAATGATACTGATAAAAAACAGTTATTTAAAACATGAGCCTCAAGAGTAGGCTCATACAATCAGGCAGCACCCAGTGCTTTTTTGACATTTTCATCAGCCATGGAAATATTCCACTGCGGTTCCCAGACAACTTCTACATCAGCACTTTTTACATTTGGCAGTTTTTCTACTGCCTCTTTTACCCATTGTAAAATCATCTGATGCATAGGACAGGCCTTTGTTGAAAGCGTCATGACTACTTTAACATTCCCCTCTTCATCACAACTGGCATCATAGATAAGACCCATTTCCACAAGATTAAAACCTACTTCCGGATCTATAACCGTTGAAATTGCTTGAAATAATTCATCTTTTGTATACATGTAGTTCTCCTCTTAAAAAATTTTATGCTTTAAAATTTATCATATAAAATACATTTCTGATAAATGCCAATGTTCCTATAAAAAGAAAAGAAGCACCGGCATGCAGGAATGCATCACCTTTTGTAAGTATTGCGATGGTAATCAAAACAACACCGACTGCACAAAACACAAACTGAGCCTGCGAACTTTTATACGGTACCATATCTGCCAGCATTGGAACCTTTTGCTTCCCCACCAATGGTGAAAACTTTTCAAACCAGACCAAAAACGGAATTATTTTGTAAATATGCCCTGTAATCAAAAAAGCAAAAAATCCAAAAAAGAGCAGCCACATAGAGGCCAGCAAAAATTCCTCTTTTTGTGTCAGAAAATAAAAAACGACAATCACAAGGGAAACCAACATGGAAATATAAGAGAACATCAAAGAGACCGCATAGATATCGTTCTCTTTTCTTGGTCTGGTGCTATAAATTATATAAATAAGATAAAAATAGACGAGCATCGAAACAGCTGCCAAAGCATAGCCGATATAAGCCAGTATATCTATCTTAAAAAATGAAGATATGACAACACTCACAACAGCAGCACTCATCATGATCAAAGAAATCTTTAATGGCTTCAAAGAAAAGCTGTGTGAGAGCGTAAACATGGGCACAAGTACAATGGAGAGTCCCATAATGGTTATAGCAATGTAACCGCCTAAAACCGCATAGACATGGGCTTTGAGCAAGGATGCAATATCCAAAGAAATTGTTCCGGCATAAGAGAGTGCCATTAAAAGCCCAAAAATTATTCCGAAAAACAAAAAAGTATTTGAAATAAGCAGACTGCTCATCACCAAAGTTAATTTTTCGACTTTAAATATTGTTAAAAAAATTTCGCCTACAAATATCAGCATAGATATTAATACAGTCACACCGCCGTAAGGCAACAGTGCGGGAAAATACAAAAATCCCAATACCATGAGCAGTGTACCCGTAAGCAGCAACGGCCAAATTGCATAAAAAAGTTCTACACCAAAGTGCCCGACTTCAAGAACAACCGGAACCAGTTGTGCCATTGCACCAAAAATCACCATCATGACAAAACCCAATAAAAACAGATGCGTAAAAGCTATCATATCCGGGTTGACAAAAGAGAGATTTGCAGCATCAAATGAAAAAAGATAGACTGATGCAAAAAAATAAAACAGGCTCCCTATCAGGAAAAAAGGAGCTATCAGTTTAAACGGCGGTGCAAAGTCCTGCGATATTTTTACCATTACTCAGCTCAACCGCCACAACTTGTCTGTGTCAAATCAGATTCACTTGCAGCATCTTTGTTATAGGAAAAAACAACTTTTACCAAACCGTCATCCAGCTCTTGTATATCATACTTCACATCATCTTCAAGTTTTGCAAAGAGTCCTCCCGGTGCTTTATGGTTGATCATAACCAGAGTATCGTTAGTGCCTTTTATAAGAGCCAAACCTGCCATTGCATTCACCATCGGGTGCGGCGGCCCCTCTTTTGATGTGTCAAAATAGTAGGTACTTTCTCCATCTTTTTGCAATTTGTAAAAATCAACGGTAGCACCGTCAACAACTATTTTTTCAGTTTCATTGGGTATATGTGACATTATCAATCCTTTTACTTATAAGATTTCATGATTGTAATCAAGAAAGCGTAATAACAGCTTGACTAATATCAATAAAAAGAAAAAAATCACTCAAAAAGGATGGTTAATGCCTCTTTATTGGTGATTTGGTATGAACTTGCCTCTTTTTTTACAAATCCTAACTTTGTGAATTTTTTAAGTATTCTCGAAAGTGTCTCGGGCGTCATGTGCAGATACTGTGCAAGCTGATTGTTTTTCATCTTCAGTGCCTCGTCATTTTCACAAATATATTTTGCAACTCTTGCCGTTGAGTCCAGAACAACATTCAAGGCTATCACATTGTCAAGATGCTTGATTTTTTGGGTCAGTGATTTAAAAAGAGCCAAAGAGATATCTTGATTTCCAAGAAAATACTCTTTGAATTTTTCAAAATCTATCTCTAAAACGCTTCCGTCACTTTCAAAAGCAGCAGAAGCAGGATAAGGAATACCTTCAAAAACCGCCATTTCGGCCACCATACTCTTTGGTCTAAATCGATGCAGAACGATTTCATTGTTTTTTGGATCTATTTTATAAATTTTCACAACACCTTCAAGCACCATTGTAAGATGCTCTGCTTTGTCTTTTTCATAAAAAAGAATTTCACCTTGAGAAAAACTTCTCTTTCTTGTGATTGAAAGTAACAGTTTCAACTCTTTTTCATTGAGATTTTCAAAAAAAACAATACTTTTTAGTTCATCAATAGTCAACATCATCTTATCTGCCCGCTTCCATAAATTTTATATTTATACGTTGTTAATCCTTCTATGCCCATAGGACCTCTTGCATGGAGTTTGTTTGTACTGATTCCCACCTCTGCACCAAAGCCAAAAGCACCTCCGTCTGTAAAACGGGTAGAGGCATTGACATAAACTGCCGCTGCATCAATGTTGTTTAAAAATTTCTCTGCTGTAGTGATATTTTCAGTAACAATAGCTTCCGAGTGTCCTGAGCCAAAATGCACTATATGTGCAATTGCCCCGTTGACACCCTCAACAACCTTCAAATTTAAAATATTTGCCAAATACTCAGTATCATAATCGGCATCTGTCGCATCTGCAACACTGATTATCTCCTGAGTTTTCGCACAGCCCTTTAATTGTGTATTTGCATTGTCAAAAGCCTCTTTTAATAAAGGAAGTACCTCTTTTGCTATTGTTTTATCTACCAACAGTGTCTCCATTGCATTACAGACACCCGGTCTTTGTACTTTTGCATTAATGGCAATTTTTATGGCACTCTCAATATTTGCGTCCTTGTCTATATAGGTATGACACTGCCCTTTGTCATGCTTGACAACACTTACCGTTGCATTTTCACTGACAAACTTTATAAGCCCTGCTCCTCCGCGAGGAATAATCAGATCTACATATTTATCCATTTTGATAAGTTTGGCCACACCTTCACGGGAACTGTCCGGAATCAAAGATATAAGAGATGTCGGCAAATCATGGTTTTCAAGGACTGCTTTTAAAACTTTAGCGATTGCTTTGTTTGAACGCTCTGCTTCTTTGCCGCCTTTAAGAACACAAACATTTGAACTTTTAAAACAAAGAGCAGCTGTATCGCTCGTAACATTAGGGCGTGATTCGTAAATTATACCGATTACGCCAATGGGAATACTCACTTTTTCTATTTTCAGCCCATCTTCAGTCAGCCACCCCTCAAGTACGCGTCCTACCGGTTCTTTGAGTGCAGCTATCTCTTCTACAGCCTTTGCCATAGACTCTATTCTCTCTTCATCCAAAAAAAGTCTGTCCATCAATGCAGAACTTAATTTGTTCTTCTCACCTTCGAGCATGTCAATAGCATTTGCTTCTATAAGGTCCATAGTATTGGCACGCAAAGCATTTGCCATTTCGTGTAGTATTTTGTTTTTATCACGTCCGCTCAAACTGTTAAATACTCTACTCGCAGTTTTTGCTTCTTTTAAAAATTGTTCCATATCCCCACCCATTTTTTAGACTTTATTTTAATAATGTTATACTACCATAAAACATTTAGGACTTGTATGAAAACAATTACATTTATCGGAAATGGCAATATGGCACTCAGCATTGCCAAAGGTTTAAAAAACAGTTACAAAATAGAAGTAGTGGGAAGAGACCGTAAAAAGTTAGACAGTTTTGAAGAAAAACTCGGTGTACATGTAAAGAAATCTCTTCTTGATAATTTTAATATTGAGGATAAAAATATTCTCCTGTGTGTAAAGCCGGCAAATGTAGAGGAAGTGTCAAAAAAACTGCAAGGCAGAGCAGAGGTACTCTATTCGGTTTTGGCCGGAACAGGCATTCAAAAGCTCAAAGACCATTTTAACACATCTGCAGTTGTAAGAGCTATGCCAAACCTTGCGGCAAGTGTTGGAAAATCCATGACAACACTCACAGGAGACACCACCTATAAAGAAGAAGCACAAACGCTTTTTAATTCTATCGGCTCAACAAGATGGCTGGCAAATGAGAAAGAGATAGACATAGCAACAGCTCTTGCCGGCAGTGGTCCTGCCTATCTTGCACTTATTGCAGAATCTTTAAGCGACGGAGCTGTCAAACAGGGACTCAAACGCGAAGACGCCATGGCTATTATGCGCGGTTTGTTTGACGGTTTTGGAAAGCTTATCCAGGAAATACACCCTGCACTGCTTAAAGACGGTGTCATGAGTCCTGGAGGGACAACAGCAGCAGGGTATGCTGCACTCGAGAAAGGAAATGTTCGCAATGCCTGTATCGAAGCAATAGAAGAAGCCTATAAAAAAGCAGTGAAGCTGTAACGCCGGGCTGCTTTAATACCCCTCTTCTGATTCATAGGTCAAATACAAAATCATAATCCAGATTAACAGACAGACAGAGACTATTTCATACCCTATCAGCCAAACTACAGGAAATGCATTGAGATTCAGTAACTGAAAGCTTTCCCAATTTGCATTTGCTATAAATAAAAATAAAAACAAAGCTCCTACGGTATAGGGAATACCGACAAAATAGAGTATGTATGCAACGAATTCCCATTGTTCGGGAATAAACAGATAATCTTTAAAATCGACTTTTTGAGAACCAAAACTCGTACGCTTTTTAGCTGTTTTTGTTTTTCTTCCATAAAAAGACTTTGCACGTCTTTCATTCAAAATCAGCTGATTGTAATAAAGCATATTCCGCTTTTGCTTTAACTTATCCTCAGTTGTTGTTTCATTCATAATTTTTCCTATTAAAGTTATTTTACATCTTTAATAGTTAAGGACAACTTAATCTGTTAATAATAATTATTTATCACTTTTATAAAAATGTTATAAAAATTTGAGTATCTCTTCTTCTATTTCCTCTTTTTCTATCACTGTTTTTTGCACTATCGGTTTGGTAAACAACTCTTGTATCATCTTTGGAATTTCAAGATTTGCCACTCTCGATATTGATTCTAACGCTTCAATATCTTTCATACCAATCTCTCCTGTCAGTGCATTTGCAATTACCGGAGAAAATTTCGTCCACTCAGCCGTCGAATATGCAATAGTCTTAATTTCAGGTTTTGAACATGTTTCGTAGGATTTCATACATGTTGCCGTATGCGGATCCATCAAATAGTTATATTTTTCAAAAGTCTCTTTGATGTATTTTTTACCCTCTTCTCCTGTACAAAAATCAGCATCAAAACACTCACGAAGTTTTGTAAGTTCATCCGCAGTCAATTCATAAAAATTATTTTCTTCAAGATTTTGCATTAACTCTTTTGTTCTGCCTTCTCCAAACAGATCGAACAAAACTCTTTCAACATTTGATGACTTTAAAATATCCATCGCAGGTGATGTCGTACCGATAACTTCACAATTTCTCAAATCATATTTCCCATCACGAATCAGACGCGTAAGCACATTGTTTTCATTGGATGAAATAATGATTTTTTCAACAGGCAGACCCATTTTCCAGGCATAATATCCCCCAAGAGCATTTCCGAAGTTCCCGCTTGGGACATTCAGATACACTTTTTCACCCATTGCAACGGCATTTTGACGAACCAACTCCAGATAAGAGTGAATATGATAAATAATCTGAAATATTATACGCCCGAAATTGACCGAATTTGCTGCCGAGAGTTTCATATCTTTTTTTAGCAGTGCATCCTTAAAACTTTGTGAAGCCAGCAAACGCTTTAAAGCACTTTGTGCATCATCAAAAACACCGTTTATGCCGATGACTTTTAGGTTTGGTGCATCTTCTGTCACCATCTGCAGACGCTGTACATCACTTGTTCCGCCATCCGGGTACAGACATGCAACTTTTACATTTGCTCTGTTTTTAAAAGTTTCAAGTGCCGCAGGACCGGTATCTCCGCTTGTTGCAGCCAAAATCAAATAATTTTCATTTAATCTCTGTGCGATAGAAGAGAGAACCACACCAAAAGGTTGCAGTGCCATATCTTTAAATGCGCGGGTAGGACCGTGGTACAATTCACTGATATAGAGGTTTTCTTTGACTTTTACAACAGGCACAGGATTGGATGCATCATCAAATTTGTCATACAGACCCAGTGCCTCATCAATCACTTCTTTTGCTATATCTATTTCAAAACGATCTAACATATCTGCTGCGAGTTCTTTATAAGAAGAGTTCAGATGCTTTTGTAAAAATTCTTCTCCGAGATCAGGAAGATGTTGCGGAACATATAAACCGCCAAAAGATGCTATGGGACTCAATATTGCCTCTGAAAAGGTAACCGTTTGCGGCTTGTTTTTATCTGCGCCGCGTGTTTGAATAAAGTTCATATTTTTTCTCTGTTTTTTATTTTTGCAATTATATCAAAATCTATTGAAATAAGCGTATCGGATTAATATGATTTGTTTTTTGTGTGACTTCAAAAACAAGTTCATCTTTGACCCTGCCGATTGTTGCACCTTTTGCAATCTTTTTCCCTTTTTTGACATTTGGTGCTATCTGTGAAAGATTTGCATAAATTGTATGGAGTCCGTTTTTGTGTTCGACAATAACAATATTGTCTAAAACTGCTGTCTTTGCCGCATAAATTACCTTACCGTTGAAAACAGTTTTTACTTTTGCATTAGGATATTTTGGTTTCAAAGAGATAGATTCATTAAATATCTTTATACCGTAAATAGGATCTGTATAGGTACCGTATTTTTTTGTAATGGTATAAGCATTCAGCGGAGCAATCGTTTTTCGTCCTCTGTACCTGATTGTCTTTATTGCCTGATAGCTGCTGCCGTGTTTTTTTACTTTTGGCAGGTTTTTTCCAAGTTTTTTCTGACGTTTTGCAAAAGCCAGTTTTCTCATCTTCTCTTCTTTTGCTCTTTTAATTTCATCTATTTTTATAAGATTCAGCTTAGAAAGCGTTCTTTTTAAAGCATTTTGCCTTCTTATAAGACTTTTTAACTCTTTTTTATAGGACTCTTTTGCCAAAGTCAGTTTTTTCAATGCTTTTTTATTCTCTTTTTTTCTTCGGATTACTTCTTTTCTTTTTTGATCTATATTGGCGATTGCCACTTCGAGTGAACTTACATGTAAACTGATTAAATCTATATTTTTTTCATTTTCAAAAAACTTTCTGCTTAAAAGTTTTGCTTTGTCTTTTGAGGCTTTGAGCATAGCTTTTAAAACTTCAAACTCCATGATAGCCTCTTCGTTTTCAGGATATTCTTTTTCCAGAACAACTGATAAGGAGACAGTTTTGGCTATAACAAAAATCAGATCCTCTTCGAGTTTTTGCCGTTTTTTTTGAAGTGCTTCCTGGGATTTTTTTAAAATTTTCAACTGCTGTATATTTTCACTGTGACTACTCTCTTTGAGAGAGAGTTCTTTTTCTAACTTTTTGAGATAAAGCGTTTTTTTTGCCAACTCTGTTTTTTGCTTGATGATAGCTTTTGCCGTCTGTGCCATTTTCGCATTGAGTACAGAATAGTTCTTCGTATAAGACTGCAGCGCAGAACTTGTTTTGTGTATTTTTTTATCTATTGCTGTTGAACCAAATACAGCACTGCTGCATGTAAAGAGTAAAAAAAATAATACAGCTCTCATCAGACCTCTTCTTTATGCCCTAAAACTATAAAACCTGCCAGTAAAATAGAGACTGTTATAGAAACGCCAAGCATAATCAGTGAATCATACACTCTGTCAAAAATCACAACAGATATACCTATGTTTGCAAACTGCTCTTTTACCCACGGACTTGAAGCAAAATAGGAAAAAGCTACAAATGAAATACCAAAGGCTATAAATGCATCAACAATGGAAAGCCGAAACAAAACTGCTGAACGCAGCCATACAGGCGCACCGAACAATCCCATTATATTCATTCTTTCATTGTGTTTAAACTGCCATATACGAAGTTCTTTAAATATTAAAAGTATCGTAACAAGCAAAATAGATATTGCCAAAACAGATATGACATTTTTAAAAAGCAGCAGCAGTTTATAGGTTGTGTCATGTGTATTTGAAAAAGTTTCCACTTTTGTAATATACGGGTACGATAAAAGCTCTTTTTTTATTTTTTGCAACTCTACAGGTGTCGGATATCTTTTTAATTTAAATTTATAAAATTTTGGCAATGTTATTTTCAACAGTTCTATATTTTTTTTACTTATCCCTGTATTGAGTTTTTTTATGATCTCATCAGGAGAAAGCTGTTCGACAGAAGAGAGTGCTGTTATTTTATCCGTCAACTCTTTTGGCTGCAATGTTTTTTGACTGACGACCACAAGTGAATAATTTTTAGCCAGATTCTCTTTATAGGCATTGATAGATCTGTCGACTATAGTAAAAATCTGCAATGAAAAAAGTATACTTACAAGAGCAATGACAAGAGAGATGTGGTTTTTAAATGACTTCATGTACCTCTCCGAATTCTATATGATAGTGTTTGTAATCAACCTTCATTGTTTCAGGAATATGGTGTGTTACCACAATAACAGTAGTTTTAAGCTGCTCATTTGCACCTTCTAAAAGATTCCAGATCAGCTGTGAAGAGTAGTCATCAAGATTTCCTGTCGGCTCATCGGCAAGTATCAAAATCGGATTATGTGCCAAGGCTCTTGCCATGGCTACACGCTGTTGCTCTCCACCACTGAGTTCCAAAGGATACTTTCCCACTTGATGCTGCAGTCTTACATGTTTAAGTAAAGAGTCAACCTGACTCTGTGTGATACTTTTTTCATAGCCGTTTATAATCAACGGCAGCATGATGTTTTTTTCTATTGTCCACTCTTTTATAAGTTTATAGTCCTGAAAAACAATACCAAGATGCTTTCGCAAAAAATTCAGCTTTGCACTTGAAACACCTTTGAGCTCAACACCTCCCACAACAAGACTTCCCTCAATGGGCTTGAGCGCACCATAGAGTGACTTTAAAAGTGTTGATTTGCCACTGCCGCTTGCTCCGGTTATAAAAACAAAACTTCCCGAGTCTATAGAAAAATTTGCTTTGTTAATAATGGTTTCATCTTTGGAATAAGCAAGAGAGAGGTTCTGTGCAATAATAACTTTATCCATGTAACACCTTGTTAAGTTCTTTGTGTGCTTTGAGATTACTTCGTGATTTTAATGGGTACTCAGGATAGTAGAAAACTTCCTCATTATTGATAATAAGATACAAATGTTCCGGCCTGTCAAAACTCCCCATTGACAAACGCAGCATAACCCCTTCTTTGAGTCTGTATACCCGTTCAAAATGTATAAAACCGCCTTCAAAACGAAAAGTCTTATTATGCAGTGCAATGATTTCTTCTGCACTCAAGCCAGGTTTTGTAAAAGCAAAGTCACCTTCAATAGCCAACTCCTGAGAAAATTCATCATTTATCATTGTCACATCATAAATGTTTTTTTCTTGTCTTTTCCATCTGTCTTCGTACTTTGAACTGATGGCAATGTCTTTGTTTTTATTAATTTGCAGTGTTATTTTGTCAAATGCTATAAAGGTCTCATAAGAGTACGCATAATAGTTTTCACTGTCTGTTCTGAGCTCCAAAGTTCCGCCAACCTTCAATACACGACGGGCTTCTTTGATAAAAGAAGTTGAAATAATTCTGCGATGCGGTTTTTTATCCCACGGAACAGGAAAATGCACATAAACAGCTCCGACGATATTTGAAGGAACAAGCTCCATAAAAAGCCTCGCATCATAATCAAGCACAAGTAAATTATCTAACTTTTGTATGACACTCTGTTTAAGTACCTGTTCTATAGAAGGACGATGAATCTCCAAGCCTATAAAGAGCACATCAGGATTCTTTGCTGCCTGGTGTAACAAATGCCGTCCCGAACCAAAGCCTACTTCAATGCGGACCTCTTTGTCCTGTGGAAATTCATTGGCAAAATATTCTATTTTTTTGAGTGCCGTTACTTCCTGCAGATGTATATTCTTCGGTGCCTGGGGTACATTGGATGTGATTACATGTAAGCCTGCAGCTTTTGCATATGCCAAAAGTGCTTTATGTACATTGTGTATGGAAGCAGGACGCGTAAGCTTGTCGGTTTTAAGCAGACTTCTGTTCTCTTCTTCCTTAACCAAAAGAAAAAAATCTTCACCTTCTACAGTCGTTGCAATGAGCTTTTCATCAGAATGCAAGGCATTTGATGCAATAAAATTAAAACTTACCTCATCACAAACCTTTGGAAAATCAATTTGTTTAAATTTTTCTATATGTAAATGTGGCATTAAATCTCGTTTAAATCTAAATCTTTAACAGGAGTCACTCTCTCTTGTGTGCTGTCTGTATTCTTTATATGGGTTTTGACATGAACCTCTTTTATCGGCGCACTCTTTTCTCCATCAACCACCTTGGTAAATGCACCCACTTTTATTTTGACTTCGGTACTCGGTTTTGAAACTATACCGTTTTCATCTATGCCGTAGAGAGTATATGTATACATACTGTCTGCAGTAATGTTTGTATCAAGAAATCTGTTTGTATGAATATGCTTATACTCTTTTGTTGTCTCTTTAAACCAGCCTATCTGGCGCTTTCTGACAATTTCATACGATTTGATTCTTGCGTCTGTGGTTTTCCAGGAAAGTTCTACACCTGAATCAGTAAGCTGTATTCCGGTAACAACAGGAGCATCGGGTTTTGGCAGTGTCATCCCCATAACGGTATTTTCATCATGTTCGCTTTCAAGCCCGTCTTTATCCACAACACTGACTCTGTAAAAATAAACCTGCCCGTCTTTGCTAATGTGATCTGTAAAGCTGTTGTTGTACAGTTTGGCTATCAGTTCAAATGAGCTGTCTATATCTTCACCTCTGTATAAATAGTATTGATGAAAATCTTTTTGTTTTGAAGCAGACCAGCTGATTTTTATCATTTTTGGCAAATTTTTGCTTGCACTTATATGTTCTACACTTTTTGGCAATGCCTTTGTTACAGATTTTACAATTTGTGAAGGTTGTGAAATGATTCCATCATAGGTCTTTGCCCGAATTCTGTACAGATATACGGCATTGTCTTTTAAATCTTCATCAATATACTCGGCATTTAAGCGCCCTTTTAGCGTTGCAACCTTTTTAAATGACTCATCTTCAACACTCTGGCGCTCAATTATATAGGATGCAACCCGCTGATTTTCATGCGGTCTCCATATAATTTTCGCACTTCGTGGAAGTCCGGCAATAGAGTGTATCCAGGCTACAGATTCCAAAACAGGGAGAGTACTGACATTATATACTTTACTGAGTTTGCCCTGGGCATCTTTGGAAACCACCCTGAAAGCATAACTGTATTTTGTCCCCGGTTCATTCTTTGCATCAAGATAATGCGTTTTAAATCTATTGTTTATACGGTCGTAATAATCCAGTTCTTTTGTAATTTTTTTCCCTAAAATTCTTTTATAGACATAAATACCGTTTACACGCGGATCTTTTATACTTTTCCATTCAAAGGCTACGGTTTTCATATCACGCATGATTCCGTTTTTTGTAAGCGTTACAACAGGCAGCGTAGAGTCTATAGCAATTTTTTTCTTTGGCAGCGGGCTTATTCCCTGACAGCCACTAAGAATCAGTAGTGAAACTGCGCATAATGTACTCAGGCTCAATAACTTCATTTAAAATCTCCGTATCAAATTTTTTATAAATTGTTTCTCGCATTATAGCATCAAACTCTGCTTGAAAAGTTAACTTTTCTTTTGTTGAGGGATGAATAAAGTAAATCATATAGGCATGCAGCAAAATACGTTCCGAATTCTCCTGTTTTGGGCTTAATCCATAGATATGATCTCCCAAAATATGACGGTTTATACTCTCAAGGTGCACCCTTATCTGATGGGTTCTTCCGGTAAAAAGCTTGCAGGCTATAAGCTGTGTGTGTTCGTCTTCACTCAAAGCCAGATGTTTAAACATCGTTTTTGCATACTTTGCATGTTCGAGTCCCGATGCCATTTTTAAACGGTTATGGGCACTTCTGCCTATGTTTGATTCTATAACAGTAATGTCTTCTTTTAAAGGAGGCACAATAACAGCTATATAGTAGCGTCCCATACTTTTGTCCTGCAACTGCTGTGACAAAAATTCATGGGCTGCATTGTTTTTGGCAACAACCATTGTGCCACTCGTTCCTTTATCCAGACGGTGCACAATACCGTGACGCTCTTCCCCGCTTATGGTAGAAAGCCTGATACCTTTGTGCTTGAGCCAGTCAACCAGAGTTGCCTCTTTGACACTCGGTGCGGGATGCACTGTCACTCCGCTTGGCTTGTTTATGACCAGAACATCATCATCTTCATATAAAATTTCAACATCAAAATCTACATCAAGTGCTTTTTCCTCTTTCGCCTCGGGAAATTCTACCCTGACTCTCTGTCCTGATTTAAGTTTTACACCCGGACGGGGAACTTTTTTTCCATCTACAAAGACACATCCATGTTTGATCAGTCCTGCTATTTGCGAACGGGTCTGTCCTATCTGTGCAGTCAGAAAAGTATCCAGTCTTTCAGGATTTACGCATTTGTATTCTTGTGTGTTTATCATTCTTTACAGCCTTTATGATACAATCATAATAATTTTATTTTGGAGTTACAAATTTGTGGAGATTTGATAAGAGTATTTTATCACAATTTGACTTTTTTTCCATCATTCTTATCATTCCTTTGATAATTATGTCGCATTGGCTCATCGGTGAAGCTGTTCCTGCTCTTGCCGAAAAACAGCTTGCCTATGTCGGTGTTGCATTTTTGGCTTTTTTGATTGTGTTTTTATTGCCTATAAGACGGATGAGCTGGCTTATCCCTTTTATATACTGGGGCAACATTGCCCTGCTTTTTGCAGTAGAACTTTTCGGACACTCACGTCTTGGAGCCCAAAGGTGGATAGAAATCCCCTTCATCAATGCCACCATACAGCCCTCAGAATTTGTAAAACCTGCGCTTATTTTAATGCTTGCCTATCTTATCAATAAAAATCCTCCGCCTATCCAAGGCTACAGACTCAAAGATTTTTTACGCATCAGCTTTTACATACTGCTCCCTTTTGTTCTTATTGCAAAAGAACCGGATTTGGGTACAGCCCTTGTATTACTACTTATAGGCTACAGTGTTTTGTTTTATGTGGGTGTTTATTGGAAAATTATAGCCACTATTGTTGCAGGAATTTTGATTCTCTCACCACTTGCTTATAAATTTATGCTGCATGATTATCAAAAAGAGAGAATTACAGATTTTTTAAGTGAAAAACCATCGTATCACGTACAGCAGTCTATCATTGCCATAGGCTCTGGCGGATGGAGTGGAAAAGACAAAGAGGATGCGACACAGACACAGATGAAATTTTTGCCTATCGCCACAAGTGATTTTATTTTTGCCTTTGTTGTTGAGCGAACCGGCTTTTTAGGTGCTTTGGCACTTATTTTACTCTATGCTATGCTCATATTGCATCTGTTGAGTCTGAGTATATTTAACAATGACTACTATATTAAAGTTGTCACTGTCGCTATCTCTTTTATGATTTTCATCTATATGGGTGTCAACATTGCCATGACTATAGGCTATGCCCCTGTAGTTGGCGTCCCTCTGCCTATGTTTTCCTACGGAGGCAGCAGTTTTTTAAATTTTATGATACTTTTTGCTATCATGCAAAATCTCATAACATTCCGATACAAAGATATGTATGACAAAGGGGGAACAAAAAGCTTTGTGTAGTCTCTGTGTTCAACCCGGATTATTTTTTCAGCTCTCCCGCCAGTCTTTGATACACAGCAGAACACTCTAAAAGTTCTTTGTGCGTACCGCTTGCCACTATAAGCCCTTTTTGCAGTACCAAAATTTTGTCAGCATGCTCAATTGTAGAGAGACGGTGTGCAATTGTCAGTGTGATTTTATCTTTTGTGTAGGCATCGAGTGCTTTTTGTATCCGCTTTTCACTCTCATTGTCGAGTGCCGATGTTGCTTCATCAAAAAGCAGCAGTGAAGCATGTTTGTATATTGCTCTTGCAATGGCTATGCGTTGTCTCTGTCCGCCTGAAAGATTTGCCCCTGCTTCACTCATCATAGTATAAATGCCCTCTTCAAGCTGCATCACAAAATCATAGGCATCCGCCAGCTTTAAAGCTTCAATGACTTTTGCTTCATCTATATGCTCTTCACCGTAGGCAACATTGGCAGCCAGGGTGTCTTGAAAAATGTAGATGCGCTGTGAAACAAGCGCAATATGATGCTTGAGTGACTTTTGCTTGAACTCTTTGATATTTATACCGTTTATGAGAATCTCTCCGCTGTCGGGATCATAAAAACGCAAAAGCATATTCATAAAAGTCGATTTGCCCCCGCCACTGTCTCCAACAAGAGCAATATGTTCTCCCTGGTTGATTGTCAAAGTAATACCGTCTAGTATATTGATATTTTCATACTGTAAAACAACATTTTTGTATTCGATTTTCTTAATATCTTCTTTGAGCTCTTTGGTACCCTCGACGACACTGTTTTCTTTGTCTATGATTTCAAAAACACGCTCACTTGCCGCAAGCGCATCTTGAATTTTTGAATAGGTTCCGCCAAGTTTACGAATCGGTTCAAACACAAGTCCTACTGCCGTGATAAATGCTGTAAACTCACCAACAGTCATTTTACCATCAAAAACCTCTTTGCCTCCTACATACACGACCATGGCAAGTCCTGAAACTGCTATGATCTCCATTATAGGCGAAACAAGGGCACCGACATAAATGGCTTTCATGTTTATCTTGAAAAAGTTCCAGTTTTCTACACTGAAACGGGAGACTTCAAATTTTTCTGTTGCATTGGCTTTGATGATTTCACTGTTGTTGAAAACTTCTGTCAAACGCGATACCAAATCAGCATTTTTATTCTGGGAACGGTGTGAATACTTTTTGAGTTTTTTGGCTATAAGCATCAAAGGGTAAATAATCAGAGGCACAACAATAAGCGTATAAAAAGAGAGTAAAGGATTGAGATAGACAATATACCCCACGAGCGCAAAAACCGTTAAAAGATCGCGAAACATATCAGGCAGCATATTTGAAACAAAATACTGAATCCGGCCGATGTCATTTGTCACACGAGAAATAAGCTCTCCGCTCCGGTTTGCATACAAAAATGCCATATCAAGATGAATCATCTTGTCTAAAAGTATTTCACGAAAACGTGTCACAATGCTCTGCCCGATGTACTCCATAAAAATTGTCTGAATATACTTTCCAATCGCTTTTGTCACATAAATGGCAATAAGCCCCAAAGGAATAATGTAGAGCATTGTTTTGTCTTTTTTAATAAACATATCATCCATCATCGGCTTCATAATCTGGGCAGTTCCCACAGTTGAGACAAGAATCAGCAAGCCACCAAAAATGACAAGTAAATAGTAGAGTTTATACTCTTTTATATAAGGCCAAAACCGTTTAACAATCTCTTTCAAATGCACTCCGTTAAGTTAATATGACATTTTACACTAACTATCCTATATAAATGTTAATTGGCTATAATTACACAAAAAAAACAAAGATTCCTATGAAATATCCTTTACATGTAACCCTAAGAAAAAAACTCTCGAGTATTCTCAATGGTCTGCTTTCTTTCTTTTCTCATAAATCGCAGCCTGCTCAATATATTGACAAAGAGAAAGTCAAAAGCATTGTCATTATACGGCCAAATTACCGAATAGGAAACCTGCTTTTTTTAACGCCTCTTATCAACGAACTTGCAAAAGAGATGCCAAATGCAAAAATAGACATCATTGTCGGCATGAAACTTGCCGGTAAAATTCTTGAACCTCTGCCAAATGTTGACAAAGTCATAGACATCCCCCGAAAACTGCTTTTGCATCCGCTTGAGATGCTTGCCTACATCAAACAGGCCAGAACAAAAGAGTATGATGTTGCCCTGAATGTTTCCGGCGGTTCCACCAGTGCCCAAATCGTCACGGCACTCATAAAAGCAAAATACAAAGCCAGTTTCGCAAATGACAAACTCTGGGCAAATTTCACACATATTCAAGAAAGAGGCTTAAAGACCTACCGGCATATGGGACTTGAAAGTATGGAATTTTTACGGTTTTTCAAAATTGATTTTCCAAAAAAAATGCCAACGCTTGATATAAAACCAACACAAGATGAAAGAGAAAAAGCAAAAAAAGACTTGCTTTCACTGTTACATGTAAACAATATTGCTGCCGGTACAAAGGTTATAGCCATCTTCAGAAATGCAAGATTTGACAAAAAGATAAGTGATGAATGGTGGAGTGAGTGGGTAGACACACTCTTAAAGCTTGATGAAAACATTGTCATTATAGATATTCTTTCACCTGATATTCCTACAAAACTCAACGAAAAAGTTTTGGAATATGCCAACAAAGATTTAAGAGTTTTAGGGGCATTTTTTCAAGTCTGTGATCTGTATGTCAGTGCGGACACAGGGCCTATGCATCTCGCAGTCGCTTCAGGTGCAAAAGTTTTGGCACTTTTTAACAAGACAGATATTCAAGTCTACGGTGCTTTGGGAGAACAAAACAAAACCATAAACATAGAAAAACTCTCCCCCGGGGATGTTGCATACATTACAACTGACTTTCTCAGTACTTTCAGTCCAGCCTGAGAGTAGTTTTTTTTCGGAATCTGTACTTCAGTGCCGGTTCCAAATAAATGCTTAACTTAATGGTAGTGATACTTCAGTAAGGGCTTTATCTTTGAAAGTCTGGATTAATAAGAAGTTGAACAGATGATGTAAAAACAGTATTTGATGATTGAATGGATGTATTGAATGAATAAAAAGAGAATGGCGCGGTGGATGGGGCTCGAACCCACGACCCCCTGCGTGACAGGCAGGTATTCTAACCAACTGAACTACCACCGCGCATTTATTCTTTATGCTTCGTTAATCTTTTCCTTGATTAAGAAAAAATTACTATAATTAATTGTCACATTTTCTTTTTTAAAGAAAGAAAAAACTTGTTTTTTGCATTAGTTGTGTCAAAAATTTTAACGAAGCGTACTATAAGTACGTGAGCTGAAATTTTTTGATGCAAATAATCAAAAAATGGTGGGCACTACTGGACTCGAACCAGTGACATCTACCTTGTAAGGGTAGCGCTCTACCAACTGAGCTAAGCGCCCTCTGTTAATGCTTTTTACTTTTCTCTGCGTTAGAACCTTTACTCCATTCGTCACATAGTATAACTATGCTCCTTACTCTGTAAAGAACCTGCCTTGATAAAAGAAAAAATCAAGAAACAATATAAAAATAAACACCAATTAAAATGGCGACCCCTAAAGGATTTGAACCTCTGTTACTACCATGAAGTGATAGTGTCCTTGGCCACTAGACGAAAGGGTCACTTTCATTGTTAACAAAGGGTTAACGGTTGTTTTTTGCATTAGTTGTGTCAAAAATTTTAGCGAAGCGTACTATAAGTACGTGAGCTGAAATTTTTTGATTCAAATAATCAAAAAATGGTGGGCACTACTGGACTCGAACCAGTGACATCTACCTTGTAAGGGTAGCGCTCTACCAACTGAGCTAAGCGCCCGAAATAGCTTTTTGCATTAGTTGTGCTTACGTTTCAAGTGAAGCGTACTGTAGTACGTGAGCTTTAAACTTCAGTGCAAATAATCAAAAATGGCGCGGTGGATGGGGCTCGAACCCACGACCCCCTGCGTGACAGGCAGGTATTCTAACCAACTGAACTACCACCGCGCATATAAAAATGGTGTCCTGTGATGGATTCGAACCATCGGCCACATCATTAAAAGTGACGTGCTCTACCAGCTGAGCTAACAAGACATTTGCCTCTTATTGTTAAGAGGTCGAAATTATAGACAAATAGATTTTAATTGTCAAGATATTTTCTCCTAAATTTAGAAAAAAGTCTCTTTATCAAGCAAAAGCAACATTTTTATTGCCATCAGGGCACTCTGCTCCTGCACATAATTCCTGTCACCGTGAAAATGCAGATGCTTTTCAGTGTGTTGTGTTTTACTTCGTACACCTATATATACAGTACCGACCGGTTTAAACTGTGTACCCCCTGTGTCTCCGGCGATTCCGCTTACTGCCAAAGCATAGTCTGCTCCACTGACATTGAGTGCACCCTCACTCATTTCTCTGACAACTTCGGCACTTACTGCACCGTTTTCTTCAAGTATGGCATGATCCACCGCCAACCAGTTTTCTTTGAGTGTATTGGAGTAGGTTACCAGGCCTCCCTCTAAAATTTTTGATGCTCCGTTGTGTTTTGTAAAAAAATAACTGAGCAGTCCGCCTGTGCAGCTCTCGGCAAATGTTATTTTTTTCCCTGAATGTGAAAGTTTTTCTATTATATACTCAATAATATTTGATGATGCAATAAGCTTTTTAGGCAATAGGTTTTTTGCTGCATGAATAAACTTTGTAATATCCCCGTACTTGTTACTCGTTACATCTACTCTGTGCCACCCTTGCACCTCCTGTGTTACATCAATATTGACTTCATATGTTTGTGCGATTGGAGTCAAAATTGTCACTATAGTGGATTTGTCTTCTTCAAATATATGTACAGTTGCCCGTATCTCTTCATTTTTTAAAAGCAATTCGGGCATTTTTTGTCCTTCATCCATCTGTACTACATTTATCAGGGAGTTTTGAAATTCCAACAGATAGGAACGTTCTGCAAACAATGAAGCTTTCTGCGGTATGAGCATCCCCTCTTTTAAAATCTGGTTATCACTGGTTGCGGTGCATATCACTTTTCCGACAGTGGAAAAGTTTTGTTTACATGTAACGATAATAACCCGGTCGGATGTATGGAGCTCTTCTTCAAGATAAAGAAAAAAGGAGTTGTCACTGTCCTTAAAATAAGTTATATTATCTATAAAACCGCTGTTTTTTTCAATATCTCGCAAAATATACTCTTGTAATGATTTGTTGTAAACAAATTTATTTCCAATGATTATCAGATGTGTTTTCATACTCTGTACAGCCTTGTTTGAAGAATTTTATTTGGCTTATTATAACACTTTTATTAGGTTTTAAACACATAAAAGGTATACTGCAAAAATTTATAATAATATTTTGAGGTTTCAATGGACTACAAAGACACACTACTTTTACCAACAACTACGTTTGCCATGCGAGGCAACTTAATAAACAATGAACCGAAGCGTTATGCTGCATGGGATGAGAAAAAAGTTTATCATAAAATGAAGGCAAAACGTGCCGGTGCGGAACACTTTACATTGCATGACGGTCCTCCCTATGCAAACGGACATATCCACATAGGACATGCACTCAATAAAATTCTCAAAGATATTATCATCAAAAACAACTATTTCAACGGGAAATCAGTCCGTTTTACTCCGGGCTGGGATTGTCACGGTCTTCCAATTGAACAGCAGGTTGAAAAAAAGCTTGGCGGAAAGCAAAAAAAAGAGCAGCTTGAAACTGCACAAATAAGAAAACTTTGCCGCGAACATGCTGCGAAGTTTGTGGATATTCAAAAAGAAGAGTTTAAAACACTCGGAATTATTGCTGACTGGGAAAAACCCTATGTGACAATGGATTACAGATTTGAAGCAAACATTTTCAGAACACTCTGCAGTGTTGCAAAAAAAGGGCTTTTGATTGAACGTAGCAAACCTGTCTTTTGGTCATGGGCTGAACGAACTGCACTGGCAGAAGCCGAAGTTGAATATGAGGACAAAGAAGACTACTCGATTTTTGTAGCCTTTGAACTCAGCGATGAAGCCAAAGAAAAACTCGGACTGGACAAAGAAACAAAAGCAGCACCGGTTATCTGGACGACTACACCATGGACAATTCCTGCAAATACAGGGATTTCGCTAAACCCTGAAGAAGAGTATGTTCTTACAACTGAGGGTTATATTGTTGCAAAAAAACTATTGAATGCTTTGGTTGAAGAGGGCATCCTCAAAGGCAGTGTTGCCAAAACTTTTGATGCGACTGTATTTGAAAACCTCAACGCCATCAACCCGCTCAATGGCAAAACTTCCCGTATGGTTTTAGGAGAGCATGTTTTGGTTGACAATGGTACAGGCTGTGTGCATACCGCTCCGGGTCATGGTGAAGATGACTACCGTGTCGGACTAAAATATGATCTTGAAGTTGTTATGCCTGTGGATGAAACAGGATGTTATGATGCAACTGTTGTGCGTGATGCTTTGATTCCCAATGCAGAGGATTTTGTAGGGCGTCACATCTTTAAATCAAACGAAGACCTTATAAAGATGATGGGTGAGAGCGTGTTACATGTAAGCAAGTTTATGCACTCCTATCCGCATTGCTGGAGAAGTCATACACCGCTTATCTACCGTGCAACTAAGCAGTGGTTTATCTCTGTTGATGAAAAACCTGAGGGCGAGGATAAAACACTCAGAAACATTGCTCTTGATGAGATTGAAAAAACACTTTTCATACCGCAAACCGGAAAAAACCGTTTGACTTCGATGGTTGCAAACCGACCTGACTGGTGTATTTCACGTCAGCGTGACTGGGGTGTGCCTATCGCATTTTTCAGAGTAAAAGAGACAGGTGAAGTTTTACTTGATGAAAAGGTACTTAACTTTGTAGCGATGATATTTGAAATGCAGGGAAGTGATGCCTGGTACTCTATGGACATCGCGCAGCTTCTTTATCCTGGAAGCGGCTACAAACCTGAAGAACTTGAAAAAGTGACAGATATTTTGGATGTATGGTTTGACTCGGGCTCTACCTGGAACTCAGTCCTGAAATCTCGTAATTATGATGCGGGAGACTATCCGGCAGATCTCTATGTCGAGGGATCTGACCAACATCGCGGCTGGTTCCAGTCATCTCTGTTTTTATCTTCTGCGGTTGAGCACAAGGCACCTTACAGGGGAGTCCTTACTCACGGTTTCACAGTGGATGAAAAAGGCGAGAAAATGTCTAAGTCAAAAGGCAATGTCATAGCACCTGAAAAAGTTTTAAAAGAGTACGGCAGTGAAATTCTGCGTTTATGGGTTGCTTCCTCAGACTATCAGGGTGATTTGAAAATTTCTCAGGGGATTTTAAAACAGACTTCTGAAAACTATCGTAAGCTCAGAAACACATTCAGAATCATGCTTGCCAATATCAATGACTTAGAGAGTCTGACGCCATACGAAGATATGGGTGATTTGGACAAATGGATTTTAAATGTTGCACAAAATACGCTTGATGAAGTACATAAACACTTTAGCGAATATAACTTTGTCAATGGTATGAGCACACTCAACAACTTCATCGTTAACGAACTCAGCGGCATGTATATAGATATGACAAAAGACAATTTGTACTGTAATGCAAAAGATTCTACGAGAAGACGTGCAAGTCAAAGTGCTATGGCAATGATTACAAAAACACTGCTTTTGATTATGGCGCCTGTCATAACCTATACGGCAGATGAAATAGTAGACAATGCCCCTGCCATCATCAAAGGTGATGCCGAAGATATTTTTGACATGAGCTATGAAAAAATTGAAGCCGGTGACGTGCCGTTTGATGCTGAGTATATGGTAAAAGCGCGTGAAGGTTTCGGCGCAGAAGTTGATAAACTCAAAAAAGAAAAAATCATCAAAAACACCCTTGAGCTTGTCATATACACAGAATCAAAAACTGTCCTTGAGATGAACAATACTGATGCAGAAGACTGGTTTGTTGTCTCAGGAGTTCTTGAAGACAAACCGGAAGAAGAAGTCATTGCAAGTTTCAAAGTTGATGAAGATACCTTCAGCATCGCAAAAGCTACACTGCACAAATGTCCAAGATGTTGGAAATACCAGGCTGAAGCAGAGGATTGTCTGTGTAAAAGATGTCAAAGCGTAGTCAATGATTGATTACACTCAGCCCGTTAGTACAACATTTATCATAACAACCATACTTGCTGTATTTGTTATGATTGGAATAGGTATATTAGCTGTTAAAAAATTCAAAAAGGAAAGTTAGTGATTACATTAAAAGAAGCGCTTGCAATGAGCAAAGATGAACTTAATAAATTTAAAGATGAATTACAAACAAAAATAGAAGCAAATAAAGATTTAAACGCATATATAGATGTCAATACTTTTGGTGAGGGCGTGCCTGTTGCCATAAAAGACAATATTCAAGTCAAAGAGTGGTCTGTTACTTCTGCTTCAAAAATTTTGCAAGGCTACATTGCGCCTTACAATGCCACTGTCATAGAAAAACTTTTAGCTGCCGGGCTCTCTCCTTTTGGTCGCACAAACATGGATGAATTTGCCATGGGTTCGACAACTGAGACAAGCTGCTACGGCAAAACACTCAACCCTGTCAATCCTGAGCATGTTCCCGGTGGAAGTTCCGGCGGAAGTGCCGCTGCAGTTGGAGCGGGTTTGGCTATAGCTGCACTTGGCAGTGATACAGGCGGAAGTATCCGCCAACCGGCAGCCTATTGCGGTATCGTAGGGATGAAACCGACCTACGGAAGAGTCAGCCGTTACGGTTTGGGAGCTTATGCCTCAAGTCTGGATCAGATAGGACCGATGACACAAAATGTAGAAGATGCTGCTATTTTGTATGACATTATCAGCGGAAGTGATGCCAAAGATTCAACAAATGCCATGAGAGATGACAAAGTCAGTGAGAATCTCAATCCTGAAAGAAAGCTCACTATTGCCGTTTTGCCAAAGTATATAGAAAATGCGGGTGATGATGTGAAAGAGGCCTACAGCAAAGCAATTGCAGCACTCAAAGCACAGGGACACACCATCGTTGAAAAAGAGATGATGGATGCCAAATATGACATTTCTGCATACTATGTGACGGCTACAGCAGAAGCAACAACCAACCTTGGACGATATGACGGCATACGTTATGGCAACCGTGTCGAAGGTGCAAATTTAGAAGAAACCTACTACAAAACAAGAAGCGAAGGCTTTGGGGATGAAGTCAAACGCCGTATCCTCCTTGGCAATTTTGTACTCTCAAGCGGCTACTATGAAGCCTACTATGTAAAAGCACAAAAAACACGCCACTTAATAAAAGAGGAGTATGCAAAAATCTTTAAGGATGTTGACTTGATTCTCTCTCCGGTTGCTCCGAATGTTGCTCCAAAATTCGGAGAACTTGCAAATCCGATGGAGATGTATTTGAGTGATATCTATACAATCAGTGTCAACCTTGCAGGTCTGCCTGCACTTTCATTGCCAATAATGAAAAATGCAGCAGGGATGCCTGTCGGACTGCAGCTTATAGCCAATGCCTATGATGAGCAGACACTCTTTGACGGTTCACTGAGTCTTGAAAAAGAGATTGCCTATAAATAATGTAATGGCAATGAGATAGTTTTTTGCTACTATTTTAAAAAAGGAAGTAAAATGGCATATTTTGACAATGTAAAAGTAAAAGACAAACTCTACGGCTTGGTTTTTGGTCGCGGCAAGGTTTCACAGGTTTTTGAAGATTCTCATTACAAAATGATGGTAAAGTTTAAAAACGGTCATGAGGTTCCCTACACTGAAGACGGCATACCAGGCTGGGGAAACTTCAAAAAACAGACAATCTTTTATAAAGATGATATAGATTTGACAGATGTTGATTTTGCCCCTGTCACAAAAGTACTCTCTCCTAAAAAAATCATTAAACTCAGGGAAAAGAAAAAGCTTGAAGTCAGACTGCCTTCGGGAATATGGACAAACTGCACAAAATGTGTGGCAAGTTATGTTGAAGATATGCTTGAGTCTGAGAACTATCATCTCTTTAGAAAAACACCTAAAAAAGGATAAATCATTACATATACAATCATTCATACCATACATATATTTGCTGTTTTTATTTATGGAGGATTTCTCTTTACCGATAATCTTTTTATGACAAAGATGAAACAGTCATTAACGGAAGAAGAACATAAAAAAGCACGTGAAGCCATCATGATACATGTACGAAAAGTTGTTCCAAAGGCTCTTATAGTTGCTGTACTCTCTGGAATGTATCTTTTTTCACAGGTTTTTGGAAAAATTTCTCCTGATGGACTAAGCAGTTTTCAGATAGCTCTTTCAATCAAAGCTTTTTTAGGTCTTTGGCTTGGTTTTCGCGGTGTCAATCAGGTATTTTTCGGTATACAGCCATGGGTATTTAAAAGCCATATTTTCCCTTTTGTTCTTGTCATTATTATCATTCTGCTTTCCCAGTTTATGTTTTTAGATTTTACCTCTTTTTAACCACAAAAGAGGTATAATGCAAAAATTTCTAATAATTAATTTTATACTCTGCAAAAGGATACCCCATGAGAATTCGTAAACGCGCCCTGACATTTGAAGATGTACTTTTAGTACCACAGTATTCGGAAGTACTTCCTAAAGAGGTCTCACTTGAGACAAAACTCACTCGTAATATCACTCTTAAAATTCCTATGGTTTCGGCTGCTATGGACACAGTCACAGAATACCGTGCAGCTATTGCAATGGCAAGACTCGGAGGTATCGGAATTATTCATAAAAACATGGATGTCGAAACACAGTGCAAACAGGTAAAAAAAGTAAAAAAATCTGAAAGCGGCATTATCATTGATCCGATTTATGTCCACCCTGATGCTACTTTAGCGGATGCAGAAGCGTTGATGAAAGAGTTTAAAATCTCCGGTGTTCCTGTTGTAGACGGACATAACAAACTCCTTGGTATTTTAACAAACCGTGATATGCGATTTGAAAAAGATATGCGAAAACGTGCAGATGAAGTGATGACAAAAATGCCGTTGATTACTGCAAAAAAAGGAATTTCTCTGGATGAAGCTGCAGACATTATGCACCAGAACAAAATAGAAAAACTCCCTATCATAGATGATGAAGGCTTTTTAAAAGGGCTCGTAACCATCAAAGATATCAAAAAACGTATAGAATATCCAAATTCAAACAAAGATGCCTTCGGTCGTCTGATAGTTGGTGCGGCTATCGGTGTCGGTCAGATGGACAGAGCCAAAGCCCTTGTTGATGCCGGTGCGGATGTTCTTGTGCTGGATTCTGCACATGGTCATTCCAAAGGTATTTTAGACACCGTCAAAGCGATTAAAGAGTCTTTGGAAGTTGATGTAATTGCCGGAAACATTGCAACAAAAGAGGCAGTTTTGGCACTTATAGAAGCAGGCGCCGATGCGGTAAAAGTAGGTATAGGGCCTGGTTCAATCTGTACTACACGTATAGTTGCAGGTGTCGGTGTGCCACAGATTTCCGCCATAGATGAGTGTGCGGAAGTTGCCCGTCCGCATGGTGTTCCTGTTATAGCTGACGGTGGAATCAAATACTCTGGAGATATTGCAAAAGCACTTGCAGTGGGAGCTAGTTGTGTTATGGCCGGTTCTCTTTTAGCCGGTACAGAAGAGTCTCCTGGTGAAACAATCATGTTCCAGGGACGTCAGTACAAATCATACCGCGGTATGGGAAGTATAGGTGCGATGCAAAAAGGAAGCAATGACAGATACTTCCAAGAAGGCACAGCAGCTGACAAACTTGTTCCTGAGGGAATTGAAGGTCGTGTTCCGTTTCGTGGTTCTATTGCAGGAATTGTGCATCAGATGATGGGAGGACTGCGTTCTGCTATGGGATACTGCGGAAGCGAAAGCATTGAAGCTTTCTGGGACAAGGCAGAATTTGTTGAAATAACATCAGCAGGACTCAAAGAGTCTCATGTCCATGATGTTATCATTACGCAAGAGGCACCGAACTATCACGTATAATTACATTTTTATCACATGCTTTAATTTTAAATCAATGTTATATAATATATAATAGTTTATAACATTGAGGAATTAAAGTATGAACCTTTTTCATGAGCTAAAAGAGTACACAGATTTAAGAATTTTATATGTCGAAAATAGACTCTCAGTAAGAAACAAAATTCATTCTCTTCTTCAAAACCTTTCTTTACATGTAACTGTAAGCGATAATGTCAAAGAGGCACTTTCTCTTTATAATACATACTGTTCCAAACACAGTAAATATTATGATATAGTTGTTATTAGTCTT
Source organism: Sulfurimonas sp. SWIR-19 (assembly GCF_020410885.1). Lineage (GTDB taxonomy): Bacteria > Campylobacterota > Campylobacteria > Campylobacterales > Sulfurimonadaceae > Sulfurimonas > Sulfurimonas sediminis. The sequence continues at coordinate 1,654,498 of NZ_CP084578.1, forward strand.
GATTTTACAGACTCTCAGGGCATAGAATTGGCAAAAAAGATTAAAAAGCAGCATGAAAATCAGGTTATTGCCCTTATAACACAAAAAGGAAGCTCTCATTTTTTTCCGGATGCTATCGGTCTTGGCATTGACAAATATATCAGTGAGCCTCTTAAAAATACAGATGATACACAGCTTGCCTTACTGGAACTTGTAAAAAAATCTCTCCTTGTACAGGAGTTGGAAAATAAAGCATTTCTGTTACAGCAAAAAGAGAAAATGATTGATGAAAATATCTTTTTAACAGTTTCGGATACTCATGGAAATATAACAAATATTTCACAGGCCTATTTGGATTTTACAGGCTACACAAAAGAAGAGATACTTGGCAAAAATCACAGTATTTTCAAAAACCATGATATCCACAGAGAGACCATACAAAATTTGTGGGAAACTATCTCTGCCAATAATACCTGGGAAGGCGATTTAAAAAATACAAAAAGTACAGGTGAAGAGTATTGGGTACATGCAGTTATTACACCTTTGTATGACAAAAACAAAAATATTATCGGTTATACTTCTTTGTTAAAAGACATTACCTATCAAAAAAGACTGGAATATTTTTCCACCTTGGATCCAATTACCTCTTTGTATAACAAACAATACTTTCATAACTACCTCAAAACAGAATACAAGCGTGCCATTTGGAAAGAGGAATTGTTTGCCCTCTTACTGATCAAAATCGATGATGATACCATTGAAGATGACACAATCCTGCAGATATCCCGTTTTTTACAAGAACTCCGTAACCCGCAAAATTCTGAATTATTTCGAATATCCCACAATGAATTTGCTCTGACTGTACATAACAAAGAAGATGAATATATAAATGAAACAGCCAAGAGTATTCTTGAATTGGATACTTTACAATCCTTACATCTTTCAGTAGGTGGTATTAATCTTGATACATCAAAATTTTATCTTAACTGTGATGATTTATACAGCATAGCCGATGAAAACCTGCATAAAGCGCAAAAAAACACTGTGATGCTTGATGTCAACGAATATGCCATTAAAAATCTCAAAAGCCTGGATAGATTTACAAAACTTCCAAACCATACCGCCCTGAACGAAGATCTCTCCCTGCTTAAAAAAGAAGCGATGCTGATAATTTTACATGTAAACCAGATGAACGTGTTAAAAGACCTTTATGGCAATGCTGTTGTCCAGGACATCATTAGACAAAAAACCAGAGAACTGCATAATATAGTCCATGATGAAGAGGTGACCTTATATAATCTTAATTTGCAGGAATTCGCATTTTTAATTACCGATAAAAATCTTTTTGATAAATATTTACTTTTATTGCAGCACTCTTTACTGCTTCCGACTGAAGCAGAGGAAAATGAAAGTGATGAATCTATAGTGGCTGACTTTACAGCAGGTATTGCCTATGGTGTAGACAGTGTTTTGGCACATGCAAATATTGCACTGCAAGAAGCACTTATTTCACAGAAAAAATACAAAATCTATAAAAACAGACAGTCCCTCAAAGATGAAAAAGCACAGAAGATTCAGAGACTTAAAGTTTATAAAACAGCACTTTACAACGGTGACATCATTCCGTATTTTCAACCTATTATAGAGGCAAAAAGCGGAAAAACAGTCAAATATGAAGCATTGGCAAGAATACAAACAAGTAGCGGTGAAATCATCTCACCCTATTACTTTTTGGATGCAGCAAAAGAAGATAAAACATTTGAATTTTTTACACGGCAGATGATGCAAAAAGTATTTAATGTTTATGCAAAAAACAATATTCAAATTTCTATCAATCTCAGTTATGAGAACCTCAACTCTGCCTCTATGCTTGATTATATAAAAAACCGTTTGGAAAAATACGGAGGGGAAAGAATTACATTTGAAATACTCGAATCAGAGGATATTGACGATTATGGTGTTGTCGAAGCCTTTATTTTATTTGTAAAAAAATACGGATGTAAAGTGGCTATTGACGATTTTGGTTCAGGCTATTCCAACTTTACAAATATTCTAAAACTGCATCTTGACTATATAAAACTCGATGGCTCACTGATAACACAGCTCAATAAAGATGAAAATATAAACAATATGGTACGGGGGATTATACAGTATGCCAAACAGGCTGATATTCGCACCGTTGCCGAATTTGTCAGCACAGAAGAACTGTCTCTGCTTGTCAAAGAGTTTGGAGTCGATTTTTTACAGGGATATTACTACGGAGAACCACAGGCTCCAAAGTACTATGGGCTCAATTAAAGGCACTTCCAATGCCATTAAGTTAAGAAAATCAATGCTTTCTTTTCTGTCTCCATCGTAGAAATCCGCTTACCAGCAGCAACAGCAAAGACACAGCTGCTGCATCATTTACCCATATCCACCAGGAAGCGAAAAAACTGCCATCATGCAGTGTTAAAAGTACAGAGTAGAGTGTTGCATCATGAAACTGTGGTAACTTAACACTCTTTTGCACAGGAGTAAAATATTCTACTCTGTTCTCCTTTTCTATAATGTCACGGAACATATGCGGTGCATTTTTTAAAATTTCAAAACGCTTTGCATCCAAAATACGGTTGGGAGCTCCCATTCCGCTGACATACAGGCGTTTTCCTCTTCGGATCATTCTATAGGCAAAGCCTCTGTTTTCCAATTGCCATTTGTTTAAATCTCCACTTTTGTAGATACCGTAACGATTACCTATTCTATACACTTTCCCGTCATAGTCAACAGACCAGATGTCAGCTTTTAAAGTGTTGTATATTGGTGGTAAAATTTTATGTGGAATTGTCACAGATTTCATAAATTTTCCAAGTGCAGACGCATGATCTAAAAAAATTCCGGTTGTCAATAAAATAAAAAGAGGGAATACAGAAAAAATGACAAAAATATTTGCATGTGTTTTTATCATTTTTCTTGCAAGCTGTGCCTTTTGTTTAGAGCGTATCAAATACCAAATGATATACCCGCTTATACTGAGCCATAACAAAACCAGTGCCCCGTAATCATTCAGAAAGAGAGAAAGGTCTCCGTCAAAGAGTCCTCTTCCATAGTGCAAATCCCGTATAAATCTTGAAAGTTTTATATCTTCTTGCAACCCTTCTTTTGGCAGAAGTATTTTTGTGCTTTTTATAACTTTTCTACTCTTTGTATCTACTACATACACTCTCTCTTTCTCTTCAACCACCACCAGTTTGTCTTCATACAAGGCCAAGGAACTTATATATCTGTTTTTAAGAACCAACGGTGTCAGTTTTTTAAAATCATAGCAGTATATGCCCTGCGATGTTGCTATGTAAAGTGTGTGCTTTTGCTCTTTTATCGCATTACACTGCAGGGAACTGATTTTTTCAAAATGCCTCCCTGCATCCATGCTTTTAAACAGACCCCGTTTACCGCCTGCTATGACAGTATCGGGATTTTTTTTATCAATATAGTACGCTTCAAAAAGCCTTTTGTCCGCCTCTATACTCTTTTGCGGCACACTCTTGAAAGTTATCGTATATAAAAAACTCCATTTGTCATGATCAAGTAAAAATCCTGTAAAAGCCAAAAGAGCCAATACTGCAGCAAAACTCAATCCGACAATTTTATGCAGTTTATGGATTTTTACCATTTATACTCTAAACCCGCATAAAACTGTCTTGGATCACCGGGTGTATAATCTTCTCTTCCGTAGGCATACCGAGCATTGACAGCATATCTTTTATCTGTAATATTGGTAATTTTGGCAAAAACTTTTACCCTCTTTGAGTAGTTATAATTCATTTTAACATTACCGATACTGTATCCGTCATATCTGTCAACCGTATGTGCATCATCCATCCAATAGGAACCGACATATTGCCATTCGCCTTGGAGGGTAACTCCTTTGAGAGCGTCTGGCATATAAAAAAGACGCACATTTGCTATATTATTCGGTGCTCCTGCCATTTCATTATTTCCCAGAACAGGATCATTGTCATAATTGTGTTTTGTATAGGTATATGCAACTGCCGTCTCCAGTTCTCGAGATATCTCCTCTTTGAGTGTCACTTCTATCCCTTTGTGTATAGAACTGCCACCATTGCGGTAACCGCCGGTATTTCTATCTCGTATGATGGTGTCATCGATAGTCATATAATAGACTGCCAATTCAAAAGATCTCTTCTTGGAAAAAGATTTTTTCAATCCTATCTCATAGGTATTTGATGTTTCGGGATCAAGATTTATCTGTTCGTATCCGGCCTTTACAGAATAGAGGCGTGTTGCCTGTGGAATTCTAAAACCATTTGCATACCGTGCATAAAGGTTTAAATCCTTTACAGGAAAATAACTCAAAGCCAGTTTGGGACTTAGATAATTATAGCTGTCATCCCTGTCTGCAGGTCTGTAGTATATTCCTGATGCATCATAACTGTTATCTGCGAGTTTATTATCATAACTGTAACTGTTATAGTCATATCGCAAGCCGGCACTCACAATCAGGGCATCCCACAGTTTGTATTCTGTGTGAATATAAGGGGCTATGGCAAAATAATTTACTGTATAATCATACAATGCCCCTGTTAGATATGCAGCACCGCCCCATCCTGTCGTTGTAATATCAAAATCCTGATTATATTTCAAAGAGGATTGTGTGTATTCCGCATCAAAGCCAAAAACTATTTTCCCCCATTCTTTTTCATACGTATTTCTCTGTTGCAGACCAAAGGTATAAATTTCATTATCACTGCTTGGAAGATTTGTTTCCCAGGTTGCAATATATCTGTTTCTGTTGTAACGCAGATACGGAATCAGAGAAATTTCCAAATCATTATATGTGTAATTATTCAGTTCCACACTGACCCTTGCATAGTCAAACTTTCTCTCTACATCTGTTTTTTGCAAAGCTGTATAATAATTCGGATCATCACTTGCAGCCGTTGAGCCGTTTGTTATATTTGCATAGTCATTAAAGCTGTCAGCCTGCTGTGCCACAGTTTTAGAAAAATTTGCAATAATTTTTATATCATTGTCATCATTCACTCTTTCATCATAACGAAAATTCGACTCCACTCTGTCAGTTTTTGTATGCTCCCGCCAACCGTCACTGTGCATATAGGATATATTTGCACGGTATCCGCTCTCTTTGTCTATAGCATCACTCACCTCCACACTTCCAAGGCCATATCCATAGCTTCCACCCATACCCTTGAGTAGAACAACCTTCTCTTTTGAAGGTCTTTTCAAAGATTGTACATCAATGGTGGCAGCAACGGCATCGGATCCATACAGAGCAGTTCCTGCTCCCTTTATCACTTCTACAGACGAAGCACTCTGAAAAGTAGTATAGGCAAGCCCGTTATGATTGAAAAAACCACTTGACTGCACAGGAATTCCGTCCTGCATAAAAAGATAATAGGGTCCGGTATTCACAGGCATACGAATGGATGTCATATGTCCGATAACAGAACCGGTTTGTTCAATGCGCACACCGGAAAGGGAGTTGAGCAGATCTTTTTGAAATATAACCTGATCAAGTTCTATCTCATTTTCCCCTTTCGTACCTATACTCAGAGGCTGTTGTAAAACACTCTCTTTGACACCTGTTGCTATCACACTGACAGGACTGATTTCTACCACACTCTCTGCTGATGCCAACGATGCACACAAAGATAAAAACAAAATTTTTCTATTCATTACATTGCTCCCACAAAATATGTAAAAGTGTATAGAAAAAGTGTTACATTAGTATTAAGTAAGCGTTCTTACGCTATCTTTAGGGTATGAAAAAAAATATTAGATATGCAGGATTTTGGATACGCTTTTTTGCCTCGTTTTTCGATACGCTCTTTTTGGCTCTGCCTGTAGGTATCATTATTTATTTTGTAAGTGATGGCAACTGGTTTGATTTTGCCCAGTACCAACACAATATTCAAATGGCAATGAACGGGAATATGCATGCTCTTGACCAACAGCCGCATACCTCTTTAACATGGGAATTTGTTTTTGAGATTTCAGTGTTGCTTGTGACAATTCTTTTTTGGGAAAAGTGGCGCGGAGCGACCCCTGGAAAAAAATTTCTACATGTAAAGATAGTCGATGCCTTTACATGTAAAGATATAAACAACAAACAGGCAATTACACGCTCTTTGGCCTATATCCCCTCATTACTGTTATTCGGACTCGGCTTTTTGATGGTGGCTTTTCGAAAAGACAAAAGAGGACTGCATGATTTGATTGCCGGAACCATTGTAATCTATGATGAAGAGACTACTCCTCACTCATAAAAAAACTCTCGACTGAGATGTTTTTAAAAGCGGCATTGAGTGAAGTAAAAAGCTGAGGATGTTCTTTTTCCATTGATGCGAGCATCTCTTTCATCTGTGCTCTAGCATAAGGCATTTTGACATCAAAACGCATAGCAGGACAGGCCTCATCGCCTATGGCTTCTATGCCGTTGTCTTCCACAAAAGCACGCAGTTGACGTTCACGCATCTGAATCAAAGGACGAATCACAACAAGTCCGTTTTGGGCTGTATATTTCGGAGCAAGACTGCGCATCTGTCCATTGTAAATAAAGTTCATAAAAAAACTCTCTGCCGCATCATCCATATGATGTCCAAGGGCAACCTTGTTACATCCCAACTCCTTGGCAACACTGTAAAGATAGCCTCGCCGCATACGGGAAAAAAAACTGCAAAATGAAGAGTTTTTGCGAATTTTTTCTTTTGCCAAATCATAGGTCTGGGTCTCTTTTACTATATGTTCTATTCCATGCTCCCTGCAATGTGCGGAGAGTTTTTCAAAATTTTCACCCATCCCGTAGCTTACGGTAACAGCAATAAATTCAAAGGCAAAAGGAGCCCGACGCTGCTGCTCTTTCATCGCATGAATCATTGTCAGAGAGTCTTTGCCTCCGCTGAGTCCGACAAGAATTTTATCCCCCTCTTCTATCAAGGCAAACTCGGCATTTGTTTTACCGAGTTTTGACATAATTTTTTTGGAAAGTTTAACCGACAAGTTTATCAACCATTTTCATAATAAATTCAGCAGACTCTACAGCACTCGTCTCTAAAAACTCATCAAAAGAAAAACTTGCATCCATGTCTGCCGCATCACTTATTGCACGAAGAATAAAAAAGGGCACATCCAAAGCATCACATACAACAGCAACACTTGCTCCCTCCATTTCCAATGCATCTGCATGAAACGTCTCTCCAATCCAGTTTTTTCTTTTTTCATCGGCTACAAACTGATCACCTGTTGCAATAATACCTTCTTGGACATTTTTGCCCATCTCTTTTGCAACTTCTTTTGAAAGGGCTATCAGTTCTTTGTCTGCTTCCACATATACAGCACCCTCGGGCACATATCCAAAAGGATGTCCAAAGGCTGTAATGTCAAGATCGTGCTGAGCAAGTTTTGTTGCCACAATCAAGTCACCTATTTTGAGTTTTGGCGATATTGCCCCGGCAACTCCAGAAAACAAAAGTGTTGTTGCCCCAAAATGTTCACACATGGTTGTAGCCGTCAGTGTTGAAAAAACTTTTCCTATCTTTGAGTAGGCAATAATAAGACCAACCCCTTGGTAGTCTGCTTCGTAGTAAGTGTTTCCTGCATATCTTGTTGTTTTGTATGCACCGACTTTTTCTAAAATCGGTGCGATTTCTTCAGGCATTGCACCCATTATTGCTATTGTCATATTTATTCCTCGATTGTAAATGTTTGTATTGATTTTTCAAACAGTGGCAGCTGATGCACTCTTTTGCCCTCTCTTTGAACGATACAGCTTCCACCCCAAAAGCCAAGTCCGTCTTCAAATCCCACACGGTTAACAAAAAGAAGCTCTGCACTGCACTCTTTTGCAACATTGCTGACAATCCCATACCATTTGTCTTGAATATCCAAAGATTTTTCATTAAATCCGCGAGCCGGGGATGCCACAAGAACGATAATCAAGTCCGGATCAAGTCTGATGAGTTCTTCATGCACACTGCTGTGCCATAAATCCTCACAGATGAGCATCGAAACTTTTTTTCTCCCCGCAAGAAATGATTCAAATCTGTCACCGCCTTCAAAATAGCGGGCTTCTTCAAACATTCCGTAATTTGGCAGATGTACTTTTATATGTTTGGAGAGGAGTTTTCCTCCACTGTAGTACAGCGCTGTATTTCTAAAGACATTCCCGTCTTTGAGTGCTGCGCCGACAACAATATCAATATCTTTGCTCAACTCTTCAAAAACGCTCAGTTCTTCAGGTAAATAGGCATCTTCAAAAAGTTTATCCTGAAGCAAATACCCGCTTAAAGAGAGTTCAGGAAAGACTATAAGATCTGAACTTTCTTTGACATCATTTATGCAGACAACTGCCTCCGTAATATTTGTACGGTTTAACTTCGGTGAAGTTTGTGCAAGTGTGACTCTCATATTAAGAGCAAACTTCCTCTTTCACTTTTTGCAATGATGCCATATCTGATATATTGAGTGTTTTCAACTCTTTTACAATTCTTCTGTTGAGGCCTTTTAGTACAACTCCGTTACCAAACTCTATGGCCAGGTCAACTTCAGGTGCTATCGCCTGAATAGACTGTTTGTATTTTACCGGTTTTACAAGCTGCTCTTTTAAAAGGTCAACTGCTTCGGCTTTTGTACTGTAGGGTTTTGTTGTAACATTTGAAATCACAGGGGCTTCAAAAGTATCTTTTATCTGTGTCTGCATAATTTCGGCAAGAGGCTCCTGTGCAGGTGTCAATATATCACAGTGTGATGCAACAGACATATTTAGAAGCAAGGCCCGTTTTGCTCCTGCATCTTTAAAAGTCTGTTCCAGTGATGCCAGGTCTTCTTTGTTTCCCGCAACTACAAGTTGTCCGTCCTGGTTATAGTTGGCAGGCCAAACCTGTTTGCCTTCATTTTGCGCATCACTGCAGATTTTTTCCACACTTGCGTCATCAAGACCGACAATAGCCATCATCCCGGCATTTTTTCCTTCACAGGCTTCTTGCATAAAAGCACCGCGTTTATGCACAAGTTCTACGGCATCTACATAATCAATGGCACCTGCTGCACATAAAGCAGAAAACTCACCCAGAGAGTGTCCTAAAAAAAGTTCGGCTTTGATGTCAGGGCAAGCCTGTTTGAAAAGTCTGTATGCTATCATCTGGACAAGTAAAATTGCCGGCTGTGTATAGGCCGTTTGCCCCAGTTTGTCATTTTCTTCAAAAATAAGTTCTTTAAAATCCACACCGATTCTTTCACCGGCTTTCTCAAACATTTCACGTGCAATTTCAGAATTTTCATAAAAATCTTTTCCCATGCCAACTGCCTGAGAACCCTGTCCTGCAAATATCATAGCTATTTTTTTCATATTTTTCCTTCTATATATTTTTTATTTTCTGTTATCTTTTTTCGTAATGTGTTTCTGTTTAAACCCAAACTTTCAGCTAACTGTACCTGTGATTTAAACTTATGCAGACCTGCTTTGAGAAGCGGTACTTCATAAAGATATAAATAGTTTCTGTAATCACTCTTGGAGCCAAGTTTGCCGTAAAGATAATGTTCAATAATATCCATTAGCTCACTGTCTTGAATATCCTGAAGTAAATAATTTATCATCACCTGTCTTTTTAAAGAGATGGCATTTTGAGACAAATCAGGTTTAAAATTACTTACGTCAAAGTTACTGCACTCACCAAATAACACAATGGCTTCGCTCACAAACTTTTCGATTAAGGCTTTGACATCTTCCATTCTTTCTCGTAAAGGAGGAATATTAAACTTCACACTAAAAAGTTCATCAATGGTCCGGTGGGAAAAAGAGTCTTTTGCCGTTGCTATAACTCTTACATTGTTTTCTTTTACAGCCTGTGCCAAACGTTCAATATTGGGTGAATTGTCAATATTTGTGATTATGATAGCTTGTGTATTTTCTAAAGAAAGAAGCAGCTCATCAAAATTAGATGCATCAATTATAAATGCATCCGGAAGAATAAAAGAAGCCAAGGTCTTTTTTCCAACACCAGGTTCACCTGTAATAAGGGCATTTACCGTAAGTGTTTTTAAAAGAGTCGCTGTCTTTTTAGCCTGGGAGGAAGCCTCACAGGCAGTTAGAAATTTAGTTACATCCACAACCGCTGCCGCCACCTGTTCCACAACAACCCTCTTCATCAGAAGGTTTGTTTTCTTCCGGAACACCAGTCATTGCTTCTTCAGCAGAGGCATCTCTTACATTGTTAATAGCCACAGTGAACATTAAATCTTTTCCTGCAAGAGGATGATTAAAATCAATAACAACACTGTCATCTTTGATTTCTTTTACTGTAACCTGCACAGTTCCGCCATCTTCACCCTGACCGTAAAGAGTCATGCCCTCAGTTAAATCAATTCCGGCAAACTGTTCTTTTGGAACCTCTTGCGTTGCATCTGCATTATACTCGCCATAGGCATCTGCCGCTTTTACCAAGATGTCAGCTTTGTCACCTGTATTCATATCTTTGATTCCATTTTCAAGTCCTGGAATAATTTGTCCTTTTCCGAACATAAATACCAATGGAGCTCCGCCTTTGTTACTGTCTACGATTTGATCGCCATCACGTACTTCATATTCCATTGATACAATTTGATTGTCTTGAATTGCCATTATTTTACCTTTTATTTTTTTGGGATTTTATCATAATAATCTATATTATTGCTGAAAAGCATATTTTACCCCGTTTAGCCTAAATGTTTCTTAGCCTCTTTTGCTTCTTTTGAATGAGGATATTTTGCAATTACAGCATTGTAAAATGCCTTTGCATGTGCCTTGTCTCCTGTTTTATCCATCGCAATCGCAGTATGCAACAACAGTTTTGGCATATACGAAGCTTTGTCATACAAAGAAGCACTTTTTTTAAAATATGAAATTGCCTCTGCATAATTTTTTCTTTTAAAGTTCATCTCGCCTATCATATAATGTGCATAGGCCGGCTTGTATTTTCTTTTGATGAGTTCTTTATAATTTTGAATCGCTTTTGTATAGTATCTTTTGTCAAAATTTGCTTTTGCCTGATTGTATAACTGTGCACTGCTTATTTTTCTCGGTTTCACACTTTTTTTTCTAGACTGCATCTCTTTTGCAATCAATGTTTTAAAATCATTGATATCTTTTACAAGAGTATTGAATGCCTCTTTGCTTACATACTGAGCATTCATTTTATCTACGACTTTTGAAAGCGCAAAGATTATGGTTTGCAGTTTTGCTATCTCATCTTGATTCTTCTGTACTTTTTCAGCCAGCCTGATTTGAAACTCATGAATATTGTCAAGATTTACTCTGTTCTCTTCTTTGAATTTTTGTAATTCCAGCTTATTTTCATGAGAGCGTACACTCAGATTTTCTACAACACTTTGTATGCCGTCCACTCTTTCACGCAATGAATCAAGTTTACTTGCTTGTGATTTTGTATTTATGGCAACTTTTTTCAAAGTATCTTTTGTTTGCAAAATAACTTTTTCACTTTGAGTAAGTCCGTAGGGTGTCGGTGCAGTCAAGTCGCCTGCTCCGAACGCAGAAGGTTCAGAAGCAAACGATAAAGAAGAGACAAAAGTAAGAAGTAATAAAGTGCGTATATTACTTTTCATCAAATAAAACTTATGGTAAAAGTTTAAAATTTACGCGACGGTTTTTAGCCCAGCATTCTCTTGTGTGTTCGGTACATACAGGGTTACTCTCTCCGTAACTGACCATAGAGATACGAGAAGCATCAACACCCTCAGCAACCAAAGCTTTTTTTACACTGTTTGCACGCTTGAGTCCAAGTGCGAAGTTGTATTCATCACTTCCCCACTCATCACAATTGCCTTCAAGTTTTATATTAAAAGACTTTGCAGTAGTTTTTCCAAGCTCTGCTGCAGTATCTACTTTTTCCTGCATATCAGGTCTGATGTTATACTTGTCAAAATCAAAATAGACTGTAGGGAATTTTGATTCAATTTCACCAGTACTTAACTGATTGGTGTTGAGGCTATTTGTAGATGAACTAATTTCCGCATTTTCACCTGTTACAGTTTCAGTCATCACTTCTTCAACTTCTTGTGCTACCGGTGCCGTGACTTCTTCAGTCTTTGTGTCGACTGCCGGTTCTTTTGTACTACAACCACTGAAAACTAAAAGTGCTACTACAACACTTGAAAGAACTATACTTTTCATTATTTATTTCCTTGCTTTTAAAATTGATATATTATACCAAAAAAATGTAATAAGTGATGAACACTTCCAACCTTACCAGTCCATAGATTGTATTTTTCCTGATTTTAGAGGAAAAAGATAGTTTTTATTGTGCATCAGCCGAATAATGCCAATGGCACTTTGCGATTTATAGTTTTTTATAAATATAATTGCATCACCGTCTTTGGAAAACCTTGGAAATTCATTCACTCCTGTCGCAGTGAGCCTGCGAATAAAATCAGTTTCTGTTGAGATAAGATGCAGATTAAATGTATTTGCACTAAAAGCATTTGAACTCTCACGGGCCTCGTAGACTACATAATGTCCCTGCGCACTGCATGAAGAGTTTGCTTTTCCATAATAAACCAGCTGCTCCACAAGTCCGTTGTCCAATCTCTTGGAAAAGACATTGGGATAGCCTAAACGAGATGAAATAAAAATAATTTTATCATCTCCCATAAACTGTCCGTTTACATCTATTCCGCTGTATGTGGTAATTCTTTTATATTTTTTTGTCTCTGTATTGTAAAGATAAATATCCGGCTGGCCGTCTCTAGCCATTGTCAGCAGCAGCTTTTTCCCGTCTTCGCTGACATCTGAACATACCATCATTCCGTCAGAAGATATGATGTTTTTCACTTTTGCAGTTTTAATGTCAACATGCTTCAAAGTAGGTTCAAAAGAATCTAATGATGTATAATAAAATGCAGTTTGTGCTTTGTTTGCCCATTTTGGAAAGATATTCAATCCGCCTGAGATGATTACATGCTGGTAGGAGAGTGTATAGTCCGCAATAATAATTTCACTTTTTTTAGGCGCAACGATACGGGAAAATATAACTTTTCTCTTCATCCATCCAACAGAAGGTTCACCCATAAACTCATTGATATCATAAGCCATGGCATGAGAGATAAACATATAAATGTTTTTGTTGTTTACTCTATATCGTTTTGAAAAGACTACTTCATTTTGGTGAAACAGAATCATTTCAATATTTAAAGCTTTGTTGTCATCCTCAAACAGTTTATAGCGTAAAACATAATTCATATCTTTATTGGCGACAAGTACATTTGTATCATCAAAATCGGCAAACCTGTGATGCCTGTCAACATTAAATAGAGAAATAACATTTAAATCTGCTACAAGAGACTTGAAAAAACGCAGCTTAAATGTGTCATTATAGCTGAGCGACGCATCTTCAACTGCCAAGGAAGGCAAAGAGTCTGCTTTTTTCACTACTTCTATAGTTGCATCACCTGCAAAAGCAAGGCTGATTAAAATGAACAAAGAAAAAAATATTTTCAAAATCTACTCCTTAGAAATTAATATAACAATCGTTCTACTCGGTCTGTTTTTCGGGTTGACAGGAAAGACAACATTTTTCAATCGTTCTTTAATCCTGTCTGCTTCTTCATTAAGTGCTTCATTGTTAGAATAACTCAGTATTCTAAAATCAATAAGTTTACCAAAAGGGTCAAGCTCGATTACTGTTTTTACACTGTTACCCTCACTGTTTTGCGGCACATTAAAATGCTGATAAACAATATCCTGAATTTTAGCCAAATATTCATTAACTTCATTCGCAGCAGATGTTGCTTCACTTTTTGACGGATCATGACTTGCCTGAAGTGTACTGATCTTTTGTGTTACAGACTCTCTCTCTTCTTCTTTTGTGGGCCTGATTTTTCTTGTAATCTGTTCTATCCGTCTTTTATTGTCGGTTTTTTTAACTTTTTTTACACTGTTGTCTATTTTCTTTGTCCATACATCACTGAATAGATTATTGATATCTATGTTTTTTACAACTTTTTTAGTTGCGGGAACTGTTTTGGAACTTTTCTTTTTCACCGGGTGCTTTGTATTTGTGACATTGATTGAAACAGAGATATAATTTTCTTTTTTATAGCCATATGCTTTTGTTTTGGAAGCATTAAACATCATATAAAGAAATGAGAATAAAAAAAATGCAAAAAGAGAGAGTGACAAAAAGCCACTTATATAAAAATAACGGCTGTTGTTATCCATTTGTAGCTAAAGATACCTCAGTGAAACCTGCCTGTTTAACCGCAGCTAACACTGACATAACTATACCATAGTCCAAACGCTTATCTGCACTGATTAATACAGTTGCTTTTTTATTTAACTTTCTTGCATACAATGAAAAATTATCCATAAAAGCATTTAAGAGATAGATATCTTTATTAACTTTTATATTTCTTTCTTTGTCTATTGTTATATGTACAGGAGGAATCTTCGAGAGTTGCTCGGTTGTTGAGCCCTGTGGCAGTTTTATATTCTCTTCATAAATGATATTTGGAGCAATAACCATCAAAACAACGAGCAGTACAAGCATTACGTCAACAAGAGGAGTAATATTGAGCTCTGGTTTTTCTTCCCAATCATACAGCACTGTTTTACGCCTTACGTGCTAAAATCGCATCACTTTGCATTTGGATATAACTGATAAGTTCATAAGAGTTTCTTTTCAAAACCTGATGATATGTATACGCAAATATTGCCACAAATATACCCGATGCAGTTGCGACCAGTGCATCCGAAACGCCACTGGCAATAATTGACATACCCCCGCTGTTTTGTCCGATATGTGAAAAAGTATCCAGTATAGAGACCACTGTACCAAAAAGTCCGATAAAAGGAGAGGTAGAAGCAAAAACAGAGAGTACGGAAAGTCCTTTTGTTGCTTCTTTTGTCGCAGCAAGCATACCGAGTCCTAAAACTTCTTTTGAAACAACATTACTGGTTTTTATAAAATTATTTAAAAAAGAGTTTTCATTTACAGTAGTAGCTCCAAGTAAAAGTGATTCAAGAGAAGCACTTTCACGAGATAGCCAGTTATTAAGAGAAAAATAGCGGTAAAAAAACACCCAGTTCAATACTATAAAGTATAAAGAGAGCAGTAGCAATACTCCGAGAGTCACAGGGTGGCTTTTTAGATAAAAATCTATTAAATTATTAATCATACGGTTACTATATTAACTTTTGTGCGGCAGATTCAATTTTTGCTGATACTGATGCAATAGCAGTGCTTGAATCTGCAATTTCATTAATAAGTTTTTTCGCTGCATCAAGTGCCTGCGCAATCTCAGATTCAGTTTCACCGCGAATTGCAGCAGCACCTTCAACCAAAATAACAACTTTTTCTTCATCAACTTGAACAACGCCCCAATTAACAACAATAGACTCGACTGATTTATCTTCTTTTTCGATATCTACCACGCCAGCTTCTAACAATGTAGTTAGAGATGCATGACCTGCCAGAACACCAAACTCTCCCTCTTTTCCAGGAAGAACAACACTGACAGCTTTACCATTATAGATTTCACCGTCAGGCGTTAGGATTTCAAGTTTAAATGTATCCATTACAGTCCTTTGTCTTAAGCAATATGCTTATTTATTTTTCTCATTTTTGGCAATAGCTTCATCCATATTTCCGACCATATAGAATGCACTTTCAGACATGTGGTCATAGTCACCGTTTAAGATGCCTTTGAAACCTGCAATTGTGTCTTCAAGTTTAACATATTTTCCTGGAGCACCAGTGAAAACTTCTGCAACAAAGAACGGCTGAGAAAGAAACTTCTCAATTTTACGGGCACGTTCAACAACATTTTTGTCATCTTCACTAAGCTCATCCATACCAAGAATTGCAATTATATCCTGCAAATCTTTATATTTTTGAAGTGTTTGCTGTACACCGCGAGCTACATTGTAGTGCTCTTCACCCAAAATTTGTGGATCAAGCAGTCTTGAAGTTGAATCCAATGGATCAACCGCAGGATAGATACCTTTTTCCGCAATTTTACGATTAAGAACCGTTGTTGCATCCAAGTGGGCAAAAACTGAAGCCGGAGCCGGGTCAGTCAAGTCATCTGCAGGTACATATACTGCCTGAACAGAAGTAATTGAACCGTTTTTCGTTGATGTAATACGATCCTGCAGTGCACCCATTTCACGAGCCAATGTCGGTTGGTATCCAACAGCTGACGGAATACGTCCAAGAAGTGCTGACATTTCAGAACCTGACTGTGCAAAACGGAAAATATTGTCAATAAACATCAATACATCAAGTTTCTTTTCGTCACGGAAATACTCAGCCATAGTAAGACCTGTAAGCGCAATACGGTTACGTGCTCCTGGAGGCTCAGACATTTGACCGTAGCACAGTGCAACTTTGTCAAGTACGTTCGATTCTTTCATTTCATAATAAAGGTCATTCCCTTCACGAGTTCTTTCACCAACACCTGCAAATACAGAAAGACCGTCATGCCCGTGTGCAACATTGTGGATAAGCTCCATGATGATAACTGTTTTACCAACACCTGCCCCTCCGAAGAGTCCGACTTTACCACCTTTTGCATACGGAGCGAGCAAGTCAACAACTTTGATACCTGTTTCAAACATCTCTGTAGTTGTTGACTGATCAACCAATGGTGGAGGATCACGGTGAATTGACCATGTTGGAGCGTCAGTAACCTGCTCTCCGCCATCAATTGTTTCACCAATTACATTAAAGATACGACCGAGTACTTTTTCACCAACCGGAACACTGATTGGTGCACCTGTAGCTTTTGCGTCCATACCACGAACCAAACCTTCACTCATATCCATTGCAATCGTTCTAACACGACCGTCACCTAAGTGTGCTGCAACTTCTAATACCAAACGATGTTCACTACCTTCTAAATTAACATTCACTTCAATTGCTTCGTTAATTACTGGAAGATAACCATCAAAATCAACATCAACAACAGGACCCATTACCTGGCTAATTTTTCCAATCATATTTTTCTCCATTATTTCATAGACTCCACACCACTGATAATTTCTATCAGCTCTGTAGTAATAGCGGCTTGACGCGCTTTATTGTATTGTACATTTAAACTTTTTACCATCTCTTTTGCATTGTTCGTTGCTGTATCCATAGCCTGCATACGCGCAGAGTGCTCTGCAGCAACCGAATCAATCAAAGAGTAGTACATATTGTAATTTACATATTTTTCAATTAAAGACTCAAGCATTTTATCTTCATCTTCTGCTTCAATTTCCATCATTGATTTTGATTCTACTTCTTTACAGTCAAAATCATTTACATCAATAGGTAAAACATTGTTTACATGTAACTCTTGCGTTATCATGTTTTTATAGCCGTTATAAATAATATGAACAGCATCCGTTTTGCCCTCTTTGTAATCTTCGATAGAAGTTTTTATAAATTCATCAGATCTCGTTTTATTCGGCTTAGAACTTAAGTTTATGACAGTATCAAACATTTCAACTTCATTATACTTATAGTATTCTATCCCTTTTTTACCGATTCCGCGTAAACGCACTTTTACTTTTTTCTCTTTGTACTCTTTTAGAAGTTTATTCACAGCTTTAATTGTTTGAATATTAAAACCGCCACATAAACCTTTATCTGCAGTTACAAAAATAATGTCAACCATTTTTGGATTTTCAATTGCTGTAAAAAAGCGATTTTCCAACCCTCCAACTCTGTTACATTCTATGCGTCCAGCTATTTCGGCAATGACCTGATTCATTTTTTGAGCATAAAGACGAGAACGTTTTGCAAGTTCTTCTGCACGGCGAAGCTTGGCAGTCGATACAAGCTTCATCGCACGAGTCGTCTTTTGAGTGTTTGAAACACTCTTAATCTGTCTTTGAATATCTTTCAAGTTTGCCATAAGTTATTCCTTAGTTAGCTACAAAGCTGGCTTTGAACTCTTCTAGTGCTTTCATCAATAGTGTTTTTGTTTCATCATCTACTTTCTTAGAGCTTCTGATATTTTCAAAGATCTGAGGATATGATGCTTCTATAAACGGATAAAGTTCTGCTTCAAAACGAACAACATTTGACACATCCATATCATCCAAGAAACCTTCATTTCCGGCAAATATAATAACAACCTGTTTTTCAGCAGGAAGTGGTGAGAAAGGCCCCTGTTTTAGGATTTCAACCATTCTT
This sequence comes from Sulfurimonas sp. SWIR-19, assembly GCF_020410885.1. Taxonomy (GTDB): domain Bacteria; phylum Campylobacterota; class Campylobacteria; order Campylobacterales; family Sulfurimonadaceae; genus Sulfurimonas; species Sulfurimonas sediminis. The sequence continues at coordinate 1,672,668 of NZ_CP084578.1, forward strand.
TGTCCACGCTCTAACTGCTTACGTGAAACTTCATCAAGATCAGATGCGAACTGGGCAAATGCCTGCAGTTCTCTAAAAGATGCAAGATCAAGTCTTAATGTACCTGCCACCTGTTTTGTAGCTTTAATTTGCGCAGCACCACCAACACGAGATACTGAAAGACCGACATTGATCGCAGGACGAACACCTGAATTAAACAAGTCAGTTTCCAAGAAGATCTGACCATCAGTAATAGAGATAACATTTGTAGGAATATATGCCGCAACATCTCCAGCCTGTGTTTCAATAATAGGAAGAGCAGTTAAAGAACCGGCTCCGTTTTCGTCAGACATTTTTGCAGCACGCTCAAGTAAACGAGAATGCACATAAAAAACATCACCAGGATATGCTTCACGACCCGGAGGACGACGAAGAATCAGTGACATTTCACGATATGCAACCGCATGTTTTGACAAATCATCATAGACAATCAAACCGTGTCTTGCATTGTCACGGAAATATTCACCCATAGTAACACCGGTATACGGAGCTAAAAATTGAAGGGCAGCCGCTTCAGCAGCAGTAGCAGATACAATAATTGTATATTCCATTGCTCCATGATCTTCCAAACGACGAACGATTTGTGCAACAGTTGACTCTTTTTGACCGATGGCAACATATATACATACAACACCGTTGCCTTTTTGGTTGATGATTGCATCTAGCGCAACTGTAGTTTTACCGGTTTGTCTGTCACCGATGATAAGTTCACGTTGCCCGCGACCAATCGGAACCAGTGCATCAATTGCTTTGATACCCGTTGCAAGTGGTTCATGTACAGATTTTCTGTCCATAATTCCAGGTGCTTTTTCTTCTACAAAACGAACTTCTGTAGTATCAATCGGGCCTTTACCGTCAATCGGTTCACCAAGTGCATTCACAACACGACCAAGAAGGGCATCCCCTACAGGAACTTTTAAAAGTGTTCCCAAACGCTTCACGCTCATTCCTTCACGAAGCTCAGGACCAGAACCGAGAATAACAACACCAACGCTGCTCTCTTCCAGGTTTAGAACCAAACCTTTTGTTCCCTCTTCAAATTCTACCATTTCTCCTGCCATAACATTGCTCAGTCCGTAAACCTTCGCAACACCATCGGCATAAGAAACAATTTTACCTGTTTCATTGATATCAACACTTAGTTCAAAGTTGTCGATACGCTCTTTAATTATTGAGCTGATTTCATCAGCTTGAATTTTTGCTACCACTATTGTTCTCCTCTCATTGAAAGTTAAATTGCTTTTATTATATGTTCTATAATTTGTCTGTCTATTCTGTCTTTAGAAAAATTAATTTCTATACCAAGACCTTCTACTTCTACTTTTATACCGTTAAAGTCATTTTTAACAAATGTCAGGCTGATAGTTACATCATACTTTTTACCTAAACCGGCACTCAATTCTTCTATTACTTTCGAATCGATATCTGTATCACTGTAAATAACACCTTCATAGGTTTTAGCAGCTTTTGCCAAATCACTTTTCAATTCCTGTGCAATTGCCGGAATAATATTGATACGTTTGTTTTCTACCAACAGCTTGATAAAGTTATTGATTTTATCAGAGTTGGCACTTTTTACCGCCTCTAACAAGATATTTGATTTTTCTTGAGCTTTTATGCTTGGGTTAGCAATAATACTGACAAACTTGTCATTTTTAAATGACTCTGCCAAGGCAGAAAATACTGTTGTCATATTTTGCATAGATGCTAAGTCAGAACCCATACCTAAAGCTTTTATATATCGTTTTGCAATCAGTTCTTCCATTTAGGCAACCTTTTTCAAAATGATATTAGCCATAGTTTCTCTGTCAAAACTATCACCGCTTTGTCTCAATGTCTCTTTTATGACATCTTCAACAACACTGCGAATCATTTTCTTTTCTTCAAATTCTTTTTTGAGAGCAAATTTTTTCACCATAGCTTCAATATCACTTTCTGCCTGTGCAATAATCGTGTCATTCAAAATTTTGTTCTCTTTTTTAGAAACAATCGCCAACTCTTCAGCAAACTTTTCAGCCTCAGAAATTTTTGCCAATGCCTCTTTTTTAAGAGCGATTGATTCATTCAGCTTTTCCTGAACCTTTTTCAGTTCGTCAGCTATTGCCTGACTTCTTGATGCAAAGAAATTCTTTACAGGTTCCCCAACTAGATACCAAACAAGCCCGGCAAATAGCAAGAAGTTCACAGTTCTTTGAACTATGTCTGTTCCTGCATGCTCGTGCCCAGATGCCAATGCATAAGTTGATATCATTAGCATTAATACTAAAATTCTACTCACATTACACCTTTATATCTGACTAAATTTAGCTTTTACAGCTTCTTTAAATACCGGAACTTGTGACATTAAGTCAGAAGTCAACTCATCTTTAGATTTTGCAAGTGATTGCTCAAACTCTAAATACTCTGCCGCGAGTTCAGCACGTTTTGATTCTAACTTACTGTCAGCTAATTCCTTAGCATCCGCGATAACTTTTTCTCTTAGGGCCGCAGCTTCCAGCTTGGCATTCATAATTATTGACTCTGCTTTTGCTTTGAGCTCATTGATTTCATTGTCATTTGATCCTACTTTTTCAAGATCTTTTTTAATGTCATCATCACGCTTTTGCATAAAAGAAAGTAATGGGTTATAAAGCCAACTGTTCAGAACGGCTATAAGGGAAACAAATACAACAAATGTAGCCAAAAGTAGTATTGGATTTATATCTAACATAGCACCTCCTAAAAGTTGCGTGATTATACTATTATAAAATTGAAACGATAGTTAAATGGAGGTATAAATTTGTTATTTGAGTGATTAGTTTCTAAAATGTGTCAAAAATTCATCAATTTCATCTTGTGATGCAAAACTGACGGTTATTTTATTTTTAGAAGCCTTTACATGTAGTCCGAGTGCACTGAATTTTTCTTTTAACTGTGCAAAATCATAATTTGCATCACTCTTTTTTAGAGAATCACTTGGTGCAGGATCTGCATTTTTCATGCTTTTTATCATAGCTTCAACTTCGCGTACACTCAGTTTCTGCCCTATAATCGAATTGAGTATCAGTTGCTGGTCTTTTTCATTTAAGCCAACCATTACTTTTGCATGCCCTGCTGAAATCTTTTTTTCAACCAGTGCCTTTTGTGTTTTTGGAGCAAGCTGCAGCAGACGCAGGGTATTTGTTATATGAGTTCTGCTTTTGTGAATAATATTGGCAAGTTCGTCATGTGTTACATCATGCAGCTTTATAAGTTCTGTATAGGCCTCTGCCAGTTCTACAGCATTTAGCTCTTCTCTTTGAATATTTTCAATCAAAGCGAACTGCCGCATTTTTTGTTCATCAGAGTTAAGAACTACTGCCCGTATCTCTTTGAGTTTTGCAAGCTTTGAAGCACGAAGTCGTCGCTCTCCCGCAATTAGGATATAGCCGTCAATATCTTCTGTTACAACGATAGGCTGAATCAGTCCGTCATTTTTTATAGATTCGGCAAGTTCCAAAAGTGCAGTTTCGTCAAATGATTTTCTTGGCTGAAAAGGATTCGGTCTGATATCTTTGAGCGGAATCTCCAATACAGCATCATATTGGCTTCCTTCATTTTCATATGCCTCGTCTATTTCTCCAAGAAGAGCGTCCAGCCCTCTGCCTAATTTTTGTGACTTCATTATCGTATAATCGCCTGTGCTAAATTTTGGTATGCAATAGAACCGCTTGATTTTACATCATACAAAATTGCAGGTTTTCCAAATGAAGGAGATTCTGCAAGTCTTACATTACGCGGTACCACTATATATTTATCTGCCGCATCTTTAAACAGTTTGCCTTTAAAATGCTGACGCAAATCGGCAAATACCTGTTTGGACAAATTGTTTTGTGATGAAAACATCGTTGGCAGAAAGCCTCTTACAGCCAATTTCGGATTAATTGATTTTCTTACCAATTTGACAGTATTGAGAAGCTGTGCCAACCCTTCAAGTGCAAAAAATTCACACTGTATAGGAATAATAACCGAGTTTGCCGCTGAAAGCGCATTGATAGTCATCGGACCAAGCGCCGGCGGAGAATCTATAATAATATAATCATACTCTTTTTGCACATTTGCAATTGCTTTTTTCAAAACAAGTTCACGCCCTTTTGCTTTGTCTGCATCATAATACTCTTTTTCTATTCCCACAAGACCTATGTTTGAGGGCGCCAAATGCAGTGTAGGCAAGTCTGATTTCAAAATAATCTCTTTAAGCTTTTTTGTGCCTATAAGTACATGATAGATATTAAACTCATAATCATTTCTGTGAAAGCCCAATGATGTCGTGGCATTTGCCTGCGGATCTGAGTCAATCAAAAGCACTTTTTTTTCTGCTACAGCAAGTGACGCTGCCAAGTTTACAGCGGTAGTCGTTTTGCCTACTCCGCCCTTTTGATTTGCAATTACTATTACTTCACTCATCGCCTGCTGTATATCCTCTCACCATTTATATTCAAACTGCCATCACTCTCGAGTACACAAGACTCAAGTGATATTTTCTTACCATCACTATGGGTAAAAAACTCCTTGTTGTTTTCAAATTCTAACTTATATTTGCTAAAAACTTGCTTCCATAAAACCTTTTTTTCTATATTTTTCAAATATGCTGCAATTAATATTTTTCTGTTGAGCATAATATCCAATGATGCAAAGCCCTGTGGTGCCGTTACAAGGTTTATTCCCACACCGCAGATAAGTGTGTCATCCACCCTGTTTGTAATCATTCCGCCTATTTTTTTTGTACCGATATAAAAATCATTCGGCCACTTTAAAAAAACTTTTGAACCAAATTCTGATAAAGTTTCTTTGAGCAGATAAGAAAAATACAGTGACACAGATTCTAATTTTAAATCATGAGGCAATTGTTCTGTATTGAGGGCAAAAGACAAAAAAAGATTTCCTTTTTGGGAACTCCATTCGTTATTTCGACTGCCGATTCCTTTTGTCTGAATATCTGCAACCACAGCCACAGGAGCAGTTAGCTTCTTGTTTTTCAACTGTTCTTTTAAAAAAAGCTGCGTTGATGGCAGTGTATTATAGTAATGTATCTTCAAGTCCGAGTCTTTTCCCGTTAATATAAGAGATAACATCCATCTCTTTTTTGGACTGTGGCTGTACCTTATAAATACGAAGAGCCCCCTGTTTACATGTAACGACAATACTTTTTTTGTCTATTGTAGTTATTCTGCCGGCATCAGCATGTTCTTCATCTTTTTTTTCAAGTTGTATCTCTTTTAATTTCAGTCCGCTTGCAAGATAAATTCCCGGCCACGGAGTAAAGGCACGGTATTTGTTATAAATCTCCTGCGCATTGTCAAAAATAACAGCACCGTCTGCTTTTGTTATTTTTTTACAATGTGAAGCATGTGCATCATCCTGTTTTTTGGGTGTATATGTATGAAAATTGCGCAGCACATCTATCGTCAGATCAGCAGCAGTCTGTGTAAGCTTTTCAAACAACTCTTCAACCATCATCTTCTCATCGACAGAGATTTTCTCAATTTTCAAAATGTCACCTGTATCAAGACCCTCTTCCATAAGCATGGCAGTTACACCGGTTACCTTGTCGCCGTTTAGCAAGGTTTGCTGTATCGGACTTGCTCCGCGATATTGCGGTAAAATCGAAGCGTGAAGATTGATACAGGGCGCATGATCTAAAATTTCTCGTGGCAAAATCTGTCCGTATGCAGCCACCACTATAAAATCACAGGGAATTTCCAGAATCTCTTTTATAGTTTCCTCATCCCGAAGTTTTTTTGGCTGGTAGAGTGGAATGTTATGCTCTTGTGCAGTAAGCTTCACAGGAGGAGGCGTCAGTACTTTTTTACGCCCGACCGGTTTGTCAGGCTGTGTATAGACGGCAACAACATTTATATCTTCTGTTGCTATCACTTTTTGAAGAATTTTCTGGGCATACTCAGGTGTTCCCATAAATATTATATTTTTCATTGCTAACCTTTACATGTAAAGAGAGTACCGCCCTTGTGGGAACCTTCAAGCATAAAACTTTTCACATCACTTAAATCAAAACCACTGGCAAGAAATGTATCTATATTTGCCTGCAGGAGATATTCTGCGGCTTTGAGTTTCGTAACGATACCGCCTGTTGCAAATACATTGTTTGGAGTGACTTCTTTATGCAGTTCTTCCTCACTGATTTTGTTTACTGTTTTGAATGCTTTTGCCTCGGGATTTTTTCTTGGATCGCTGTCATAGTAGGCATCAATATCTGAAAGAATAACAAGCATATCGGCTTGCATGTCTTTTGCTATATATGCTGAGAGTTGGTCATTGTCACCAAGCTCAAGTTCATCTGTTGCCGTTGCATCATTTTCATTGACAATAGGAAGCACACTGTTTTGCAAAAGCGTTTCAACAGTTGCGCGCACACGCTTAATATCGGAGGGAGTATTCAGATTTGCAGCAGTCACTAACACCTGTGCTGTCAGTATTTCGTATTTTGCAAACTTCTTCGCATATTTATTCATCAAAACAGGCTGACCTATTGCGGCTAAAGCCTGTTTGTTCGCGATGTTGTTTCTGTCGAGTTTTAGCTCGGTATATCCGCCCGCAACTGCACCCGAAGAGACCAAAATCACTTCATGCTCTTTTTTTAACTCGCTTAGAAATTCTACAAGAGAACGCATACGATCAAGTGCTATATTGCCATCCTGGGTCAAGACGGCACTGCCTACTTTGACTACAACACGCATGAAATTACCGCCTTGTCTGCTGTACTAAATTAAAGAGTGCGTACTTTAAGGGTTCAATATTTTTGTTGATCGCGGAAGAAATTGGCACAACAAAATAAGGTTTTTCTCTGTCATACCCTAATGTTTCATCCACACTCTCCTGAATAAAATAAGGCAAATCTTCATCAAAATCAAATTCACTTCCCTTGCTGGACTCAAGATCAAGCATCTTGATAAATTCGGCAACTTTTTGGGAAACTTCTTCTTGAGGCACTATATCTGTTCGTGTTAACGCTATTGCATATCGAGAAGTACCCAACTTTTGTGAAAAAGAAGCTACTTCGTCTTTAAGTACTTCTATCTGTTCTTTGAGATCTCTGTACGATGCCAAATCTATCATAAACAGCAAGATCTCTGTTCTTTCGATATGACGAAGAAATTCTATTCCAAGGCCTTTGCCTTCATGCGCTCCGCCGATAATTCCGGGAATATCCGCCATAACAAATGATTCATAATCCCCGATATTTACCTGACCGAGTTTCGGCGTTAAGGTTGTAAACTCATAATTTGCAATTTCCGGTCTTGCGTTTGACACAGTAGAAATAAGCGTAGACTTTCCGACATTTGGAAAACCGACCAGTCCAATATCTGCAATCAGTTTCAAATCAAGCTTGATGTTTCTTGTTTCACCCTTTTCTCCGGGCTGTGCGTATGTCGGTCTTTGGTTTGTCGGTGACTTAAAGTGTGTGTTGCCGAGTCCGCCTTTTCCGCCTTGCAGAAACTTCACTTCCTGTCCGTCTTCCACCATATCAAAAAGAACTTCTCCGCTTTCCTGGTCAATAATCTGTGTTCCCGGTGGGACAATAATTACTTTTTTCGCACCTGATTTCCCGGTACAGTTCGAACCTTCACCGGGTTTGCCGTTTTCAGCCTTTATATGCATTTTTCGCTGGAAATGTGAAAGTGTATGCGTATTGTTGTCGCACTTGAACCATATATCACCGCCTTTTCCACCGTCACCACCGTTTGGACCGCCATTGAGTACAAACTTTTCACGGCGAAAAGCCACACACCCTTGTCCGCCTTTTCCAGAACTGACTGTTAATTCGACACTATCTGTAAACATTGTGAAATCCTTTTTTATGACTCTGTGTCATGTTAAATACTTAAGAAAATACTATTTATTATAAAGTAATTTATTAAATATTTTGAAATTTTCTTTGTGGAATATGTTTCCATCGGATATGATGGAAACAAGAGGTTTTATACTGTAGAAATTACGCAGCAGGTATAATGGAAACTTGTTGGCGTTTTTTGTCTTTTCGCTCAAATGCAACAACACCGTCAACCAAAGCAAATATAGTATGATCTTTTCCCATACCTACATTTTTACCCGGATGAACTTTTGTTCCTCTTTGACGAATAATGATGTTACCGGCTATAACAGCCTCTCCACCAAATTTCTTTACACCAAGTCTTCTACCAGCCGAATCACGATTATTCTGTGTACTACCCTGACCTTTCTTATGTGCCATTACTTATCTCCTTAATTTATTACGCAGCTATTTTCGTGATTTTAACACGAGTATAGTCTCTTCTGAAACCACGTTTTACTTTAGAATCTTTACGACGACGCTTTTTGAAAATTACAACTTTCTTGTCACGTCCTTCTGCAATAACTTCAGCAGTTACAACTGCACCCTCTACAAAAGGAGTTCCGATCTTAAGCTCTCCGGCATTTACAGCCAGAACCTCTTTAATCTCTACCGTAGCACCAGTGTCAAGAGATAATTTATCTAATGATAAAACATCACCTTCTTGAACTTTATACTGCTTACCACCATTTTTAATAATTGCGTACATCTATGGTCCTTACATATATTTAGCTTGTATTTCTACAAAAGTCCGGAATTATACCCATTCAAGCTTTAAGTCTTGATTAAACAAAAAGGAATATAACTTAAAAAGAGTAGTCTGTCACTAATGCCACAGCATCTATTTCAACCAAAGCATTCTTAGGCAGTGTTTTTACCGCTACTGTTGCACGCGCCGGCTTATGTTCACCGAATGCTTTTTCATAGATTGTATTGACTGTGGCAAAGTCATTCATATCTGCCAGAAAGATTGTTGTTTTTACAACATCCTGTAAAGAACTTCCCGCTTCTTCTAAAACCGCCTGAAGATTTTTTAAAACTGCAACTGTTTGAATTGATACATCCTCTTGAAGCAGCTCATCTCCGCCTGAAGCCGTTAAAGCAATCTGTCCTGATGTATAAACGATTCCGTTTGCCACGATTGCCTGTGAATAGGGTCCAATTGCCGAAGGTGCTTTATCTGTCTTTACTTGTTTCATAGTTTTCATCCTTTAATATTTCATAATGTTCCTGGGCATTGTCCATAAATGCATTGAACATTTCTTCGTCTCTGTATCCTAAAGATGCATACAGTATTTTTCCTGTTTCATCCAAAAAATAGTGTCTTGGGACAGGAGATGTTTTCAAAAATTTTGGTATTGCATGTCTGTCTCTTGAGAGTAAAACAGTAACAAATTCTTTATTAACTCTCTCTTTAATCTTTGCATTTTGCAAAGTTGTCCTTTCAAATTTTTTACACCACCCGCATGTGTCAGAAACGATTAGCACATAGATGAGTTTATGATCTTTTTTTGCTTCTGACAATGCTTTAAAATAGTCATGACTCCACTGAAGCGGTGCACAAAAAAGACTCACACTGAAAAAGAGCAGTACAAAAAGAGATTTCACTGCCTGTTCCACTCGCTGATAAGAGTTTTAAAAACACTATAGAGATCTTGCACCTCTTTTTTTGTTGTTCTCTCGTTTATCGAGTGAATGGTGTCATTTCTCACACCAAACTCCACCACATCTATACCAAGTGGTGCAATGAATCTTGCATCGCTTGTTCCACCTGCTGTAGAGTGTTTTGGCACTTTACATGTAACCATTTCTATAGCTGTGTCGATTTTTTTAACAAGCTTCGTATCCGTATCTGTTTTAAAAGGATAGGAACCTTGTGTTAAACGCAGTTCATAGTCCAAGCCCTGTAAATGTCTGGCAACAAATTCTTCTACCTCTTTTTGTGTGGTTTTTGTATTGTTACGCACATTAAACATCATTTTCAGCTCATTGGGTGTAACATTTGTCACCTGCATACCAGAACGGATATCGGTAATGACAAACTTTGAAGGCGCAAAAAACTCATCTCCCTCATCCAAATCAACACCTGCCATATAACCTAAAACTTTTGCTATTTGGTGTATAGGGTTTACCGCTTTTTCAGGATAGGCCGCATGCCCCTGTTTTCCTTTAAGGGTCAGATAGCCGTTAATAGAACCGCGTCGTCCTACTTTTATGGCATCGCCAAACTCTTTTTCACATGTCGGTTCTGCTACCACGCAGGCATCGGGAAGCAGTTTATGTTCTTGCAAATACTCCAACACTTTGACAGTGCCGTTTGTTGCTTCTCCCTCTTCATCCGAAGTTAAAAGCAAAGAGAGCGTGCCTTTAAAGTTTTTCGTATCTTTTACAGCCTGAATAAAAGCGGCGAGTCCGCTTTTCATATCCTGTGCACCCCTTCCGTATATATAGCCCTCTTTTTCTACAGCTTCGTACGGGTTTGTATTCCATCCTTTTCCTGCCGGAACAACATCAACATGCCCGGCAAAACACAGATGTTCACCCTCGGAAAATTTTTTATAGATAAAAAGATTTTTGACATCTTCTATATCAATTCTTATCGCTTCAAAACCTTCAAGGTAATCCTCAACAAAATTCAAAATACCGCCATCATCCGGTGTTTCACTTTTTGAGTTGATTAAATATTTAAACAGTTGAATCACATCCATCATTTAGTTCTTTGGATTTTCATAAAACACATAGGGTGTTGAAAAATTACTGATTTCAAAGTAGACTTTTTTCTCACCAGCATCTACTACCATATTTTTATTTGTATCTATATATCCATACCCGTAACGATAATTCCTTGGAATGCTTCCATCCGTGCTTGTCGCTGTTGTCAGCTTATCAATTTTTATAAATCTTTGAACAAGCTGTCCACCCATATAAATATCAAGTACACCGTTTGTTCCAGTCCAGTTTTGAATAGAGCGCCCTATTTTATTTTGTGCTTCTTGCGTACATCCGCTCAAAAAGAACATTGTTACTGCAAAAAGCAGAATAATCATTTTATTTTTCATTATAATCTTCTCCATATTTTAACTTTTGTAATGCTGTCTCTTCATCTTCTTGCCGCATTAATGATTCACCGACCAAAAATGCGTCTACTCCTGCTTTGCTTAAATCTTCAAGCTGTCCATGCTCATATATGCCACTCTCGGCCACAATAATTTTTCCGTTTGGTATTAAAGGAATCAATTCGTAGCAAAGGTTCATATTCATCTCAAAAGTCTGCAGGTTTCTGTGATTTATTCCGATAATATCTGCTCCGGCATAAATGGCTTTTACCAAATCTTTTTTGTCATGCACCTCAACCAAAACTTCCAATCCCAAGTGTCTTGCATAGCCCAGTAAATCTTTGAGTTCTTTCTTGCTTAAAGCTGCCGCAATAAGCAAAATAAAATCAGCTCCGAAAACCAGGGCTTCAAGTACCTGATATTTTGAAATAATAAAATCTTTTCTTAAAAGAGGAACAGAAACATATCTGCGAATACCTGCAAGATAATCAAGAGAACCCTGAAAAAAGTGCGGTTCAGTTAAAACAGAAATGGCACTTGCCCCTCCGCGTTCATATGCCTGAGCAATGGCAAGCGGATCAAAATCTTCACGAATGACACCCTTTGAAGGTGAGGCTTTTTTCACCTCGGCAATAATTCTGTACGGGTCTTCCTCTGTAGCTTTTAAAAACGGAATCACATCACGCGGCTGTCTGGCATTGAATGCAAGAGAACGTCCTAGCCAGTCCAGCGAAAACTCTTTCTCTCTTTGTATCAGGTCTTCTTTTGTTTTTTTAATAATGTCATCTAAAATCATCTTTTCTTCTTCCCTTTTTTGTGTTCTAAGCTCTTTTTGTAGCATTCATCTATCTTCTTTACATGTAAGAGCACTTCAGGATTGTCTCCGCCTTCCATCTTGACTACCCTGTCCATCACTTTTTTCGCTTCAACGCACTTTTTCAGCTTATAATAGCCCCATGCCAGGGAATCCAGATAGAATGCAGAATCCGGATTTGTTTTTAAAACTTTTTTGATGTAGTACATGCCTTTTTTAACATCCAGGTCATGATCAATCAGAATATAGCCCAAATAGTTTAGATAGAGCGGTTCATCTGTCTCTTTGGCAACTTTTGTCAACTTTTTTACTATAGATGCCAAAAGCTTTTTTGTCATTTTTTTGCTGTGTGCCTCATATTCATAAATAGCACTTTGTCCCAAATATTTTATATCTCCGCTTTTTTCATAAAGTTTCTGTGCCAGAGCACTTGCTTTTGCATAATTTTTCCCTGTCATATAGAGTTCTAAAAGTACCGTATCATCCGCATGTGTCTCTTCCAAAAAGTCAATAAGTTTGACATAGTCTCTTTTGTAGGCATATATACGGATTATTTTTTGTGCGACTGATTTGTCTTTTTTTAAACTGTAGAGTCTTTTGTATACAGAAAGCAGGCCTTCAATGTTGTTTTCATTACTGTAAATTCCGATTAAACGGTTACATATAAGCTGTGAGCATCCGTGCATGCGTGTATGTGTCTCAAGATAGGCAATCGCATCTTTTTTCCTATGCAGATTAACATACAGAATAATTGCCATTTTATCAAGTATTTTTTCGTTATACTCTTTCATATATGCACTGTTAAGATACTTTAACGCGACATCAAACTCCTGGTTTTTGATATACACATCACTGGCTAAAAGGTAATCCTCTGCTTTTTGTGTTTTTTTTGCAAGGGCAATTGAGAGTTTTTTTGCATAATCGAGTTTTCCCATTTCCATCAAAGCAATAATTTTTAAACGGATGAGCGCTGGATTTGAGAAAGTACCCTGTGTTATTTCATCAACTTTTTCAATCACTTTTTCATTCTCTTTTGCCACAAGGTAGTTATGCAAAGAACGATACAGATACTCTTTTTTGGATGCTTTGTCATAAAGTTCTTCAAAACGCCTTGCCGCTACATCATAATGTTTTGTAAGTTCAGCATTTAACGCAAGCATGATATACAGATCTTCCCCCTCAAAAGCTTTTTCATTTGGACTTATCGGTCTGGGATGCGTTGAGCATGAAACAAAGAACAGCGACACTGCTACTAAAAGGAGAATTCTAATCATCTATTATTCCTGGACACTCAAGTTTTAGCTCATCAACTCTGGTTTTGTAATAATCCCAAAAAGGAAATGTTTTACACTGATTTGGACGGGCATTGTATATTTTACACCCATTTGTTTTTCTGTCATAAAAAACACATTCATAGGAGTCATTGATTTTATTTTCTTTTATAGAGTATTTATACCCTTTCTTAAAGAGATATTTTAACGCAAATTCATTAACATCCATTGCTAAAACTTCTGCAATTGCAAAAATTTCACTTTTAGTGACATATATGTAGCCGCTCTCACCCGTGCAACACCTTCCCTCACATGTAGCGCAGGCACTTGCATCAAAAGCATAGGGATAATTTTCTTTTTTTATTATATTTGACATTTTATACTCTGTGTATTGGCTTTTTTATAAATGTTTTGTACTTTTTTTGAGGGATTGTCTCCCTCAAAACTTATCAACGGAGGCCAGACTTTCATCATTGCCTTTGAACCGTTTCTTGCATGTATCATTACAAGGGATGCACTCCTGTCAATTTTGGGGTGGACAAACTGCACATCCACTATCTTCATTTTGACTCTCTCAAGTTCAACGCAGACATTTCCAAACTGCGAGGCATCATAACAAAATATAAAATGTGAATGTGGTCGCAACAAACGCGATACTTTTTTAAAAAACTTCGCTAAAGGGAGGTGCACATTATAGCGTGCATGAAATAATATCTCATTTTGGCTTTTTTGTACACCAGCTGGGTAAAACGGCGGATTTGAAATAATATAGTCATATTTCTGTACTTCCTGCATATCCAAAAAATCACACTCATGCAGTCTATACGCTATTTTGTTGACTCGGGCATTCGTTTTTGAAAAATACCTGAAAACTTCCTGTTTTTCTACTGCTTCAAGTTCTACTTTTTCATTGTCTCTTGCAACAAGCAGTCCTACGACTCCGCAACCTGCACCTACATCCAGAACTTTGCCTTTGGGATGAAAAGAGTTGATAAAATCGTACAAAAAAAGAGAATCGCTGTTATAGCAGTAACCAGAATCCGGTTGGTAAAGAAGCATGAATTAAAGTCCCTTGGGTTATAATATTGCAATTATATCATAAGGGCAGATTAATATGATTATTATTCCGGCAAGATTGGCATCCACACGGTTTCCGCAAAAGGTTTTAGCAGACATAGGAGGCTTGCCTATGGTTGTAAGAACGGCACAAAGAGTATCACATCTGGATGATGTAGTTGTCGCCTGCGATGATGAACGCATCATTACTACATGTAAAGAGCATGGAATCAAAGCCATGCTGACATCCACAACACATAAAAGCGGTACAGACAGAATTCACGAATGTGCCACTATTTTAAATTTGTCGGATGAGGAACTTATTATCAATGTCCAGGCAGATGAACCTTTTATAGAACCTGATGTTGTTGAGTCCCTTATACAAAAACTCAAAGAACTGCAAAAAGAAAAAAAAGAGTTTATTATGGGAAGCTGCTACAACGCTATAAACGCACAAGCGGCAGAGGATTCCAATCTCGTCAAAGTTGTGCTCGATGCAAACAGTAATGCCGTCTATTTTTCCCGTGCTAAAATACCATACAATCAAAGCGGAGAAGCTGTCTATTTCGGACATATCGGTATTTACGGCTTTTCTAAAAAAAGCTTGAAAGAGTTTTGTTCACTCCCTGATGCCCCTATTGAAGACATTGAAAAACTAGAGCAGCTTCGTGCAATATACCATGGAAAAAATATAGCTATGGTCAAAGTGGCAAGTACAGGTTTTGGAATTGATACAGAAGATGATTTAAAAAGAGCGATTGAGATTTTTCTATAGGAAGAAGTCCCAAAAAGGGACTTTAAGAAAAAGTTTAAAACTTAGATATTGTCACGAATACCTAAATCTTCGATGAGTTTCATATAAGCGTCTTTGTCTTTTCTTTTGAAGTATTTCATCAAACGACGACGCTGACCAACTAATTTCAGTAATCCCAAACGAGATGCGTGATCTTTTTTGAAAACTTTTAAGTGTTCTGTTAACTCTTTAATTCTTTCAGTTAAAAGTGCAATTTGAACTTCACTTGAACCAGTGTCATTTTCACTGCGACCGTATTTCGCAACTATTTCTTGTTTTTTAGCCGAATCTAAAGCCATAATAGCCTCCTGATAGGTATAATAATCTAACTCAAATGCACAATGCAGAAGAATTGAAGCGTGATTATAGCAAAACTTTTCTTTAAATTTTATTTTTGTTTATTTCGGGCACTGACTAAATAACCTTATTTACCAATATTTTTATTAACAAAGAACCGGGCAAGTCTATTATCAAGCCACTCATAACTTCTGGCATGGGCTTTTGTTCTTCTAACAAGATAAGAGATTTTATCTCTTATCTGAGAATTAAGGTTTTCAATCACATTGGTTATTTTGGATTTCTCCATACTTGCTTTAGATCCATAAATCTTATCATAGGAGAAACAACCGTCACAGTATATTTTATCTGTAGACGGGAGTTGTTGATTAAACTCAAAAAGCGCTCCTGCATTTTTATATCTTGAGAGATGATAAAAATAGAAATATTTTCCATGTTGTGTAACAGCTATAGATGCCCATAAATAGTATCTTTTTGACTTTTTACCTATGAATGTATACAGTTCATCCATTATCATGTATGTAAAGACTACAGGTGCCGATTTGATTCTGTTTGCAAAGTCGATATAAAGATCTTTATATTCGTTGAGTTTTTTTTAAATGGTATTGTACTGTACGCAAGTGCACCCCTAGTACTCTTGCTATCTTCCTTTGTTCCATCTTCTCTTCAAAGAGTTTATATATAAGTTCTATCTGCTCTTGTGTTAATCGTTTATATGGTCTGTATTTTCTTTCACTCTCTTTTACTGCCATGATAAAATCCTTCTTTATGAATTTTATCTTTTTAAGCAATTTCTGTTCTAGTTAGTCAGTGCCTTTATTTCGGCAGTAATTTTGGATATAATATCATTTTAAAAGTTTAAACAATGAAAGTAAATACATGCTTATAACCCGTGCCAGCGAATATGCCATCTTATCACTCATACTGCTTTGCAAAGCAGAAGCGCCAATGGACAGTGATACTCTTTCCAAAGAGCTCTCTATCTCCAAAAGTTTTTTGGCAAAAATTCTTCAGTCCATGGCAAAAGCACAGATTTTAAACTCATACAAAGGTGTCAATGGTGGTTTTGCTCTGAACAAAGATCCCAAAGATATCAATATGCTTAGTGTCGCGTCCTGTGTAGAAGGCAAAGCACCTACTGTTTTTGAGTGTGCTCCCTCTTTGGAAGACTGTCCTTCCGAAAAAGCCAGTACATGTACAATATGGCCTTTTTTACACAGACTCCAAGGGAAAATAGATTTGTTTTTGGCAAACTTGACTTTGGCAGACTTACTCGACGACTAAATTTGGTGAGACACTGACACTTGGCAAGAAAATTGACAACAAAACAAAAAATCGGAACTTCCCTTAACTTTTTACTAGGCAAACGTGATCTTGGTGTTGTCTTTTTTGTAATGGCTATTTTGGCGATTATTATCGTGCCTCTGCCTTCTTCCGTTTTAGATGTTTTGTTGACGATTTCTATAGCTTTGTCTGTTTTAATATTGCTTATTTCATTATATGTGCCAAAACCGACAGACTTGACTACCTTCCCGACACTTATACTTATTTTAACCCTTTTTAGGCTTTCACTAAACATTGCGACAACCAGAATGATTTTAAGTCACGGTTATGAGGGACCCGAACAGGTAAGTGATGTTATTACAAGTTTTGGTGATTTTGTTGTCGGGGGAAACTATGTTATCGGAATTATCGTTTTTTCCATTTTGGTTCTTATAAACTTTATGGTCATCACAAAAGGTTCCACAAGGGTTGCAGAAGTTGCAGCACGTTTTGTACTTGACTCTATGCCCGGAAAGCAGATGGCGGTTGATGCAGACTTGAATGCAGGGCTTATAGACGATGCCGAAGCTAAACAACGCCGTGCGGAAATTCTTCAGGATGCCAATTTTTACGGGGCAATGGACGGTTCTTCAAAATTTGTCAAAGGGGATGCCGTTGCAGGTATAATTATTACTCTTATCAATATCATCGGCGGTTTTCTCATCGGTGTTTTCCAGTACGATATGAGTGTTGCAGACAGCGCTTCTACCTTTACACTTCTTACAATCGGTGATGGTCTTGTCAGCCAGATTCCGGCACTCATTACCTCAACTGCAACCGGTATTATCATTACCCGTTCCTCAAGTGACGGTGACAATTTTGCCGAAGGCACTATCTCACAGATGATAGGCAATGCAAAGATTATGATGATAGTCGGCTTCATCATGCTCTTATTTGCTCTTGTTCCTGGCCTGCCAACTGCCTCTATGGGGTTTGTCGGGATAATCTTTGCTCTGCTTGGTTGGTCTATATACAAATATGAAAAAGGAGAACTTTCCATTTTGGATGTTGAAAATCTCCTTGGTGTCAAGACAAAAGAAGAGGTAGAAAAAGAGAAAGAGAGAATCAAACCGAAAAAAACGAACGAAGAGATTGCCAAAGAAGAGGAAAATGCGCTTGATGACATACTCAAAGTAGAAATGCTTGAACTGACTTTGGGATATCAACTTATAAAACTGGCCGACAGTTCTCAGGGTGGTGATTTGCTTGAACGCATTCGTTCTATGCGAAGAAAAATAGCAAATGACTATGGATTTTTAATGCCGCAGGTCAGAATACGTGACAACTTACATCTCAAACCTAACCAATATCAGGTACTGCTTAAAGGCATTGCCATCGGTGAGGGGGAAATCATGCCTGATAAATTTCTTGCGATGGACAGTGGTATGGCTACAGGAGAGATTCAGGGAGAACCGACGAAAGAACCTGCTTTTGGACTCGATGCTCTGTGGATAGCACCAGAACAAAAAGAAGATGCTATTATAAACGGATATACCGTTGTTGATCCTGCTACAGTAATCTCCACACATATGAGTGAACTCATCAAGCGTAATGCAGAAGAGCTTTTAACCCGTCAAGAAGTACAGTCACTTATTGATAAAATAAAAGATGATTATCCTGTAATCATTGATGATGTTTTAAAAGTGGCTTCCATCGGTCTTATTCAAAGAGTTCTCAAAGCACTGTTGCATGAAAAAATTCCACTCAAAGATATGCTTACTATTTTGGAGACAATTGCAGATATTGCCGAATATACAAAAAATGTTGACCTTATAACAGAACAGGTCAGAGCCAGACTTTCTCGCGTCATTACCCAAATGTATGCAGGAGATGACGGGGTGATACGCCTTTTGACATTTGATACACAGACAGAGCAGTTGTTACTGCAAAAATCACAAGAACAAGACGGTGTGAGAAATCTCATGCTCAATGTAGGAGAAATAAATGCTCTGATTCAGGCAACAAGCACAAAGGCTGCAGACTTACTGCAAAAAGGGATTTCCCCTGTTATTATTATCGTCGATCCACAAATCCGTCGCAGTGTTGCAGAAATATTTGAGAGATTTTCTCTTGATGTTGTAACACTCTCTCATGCAGAAATTGATTCGAGTGCTACATTTGAAGTGATGGGCTCTATTTCAATTCAAACACAAGAAACAAATAACTAAAAGGGTACAAATGAAAAACAGAACTATTCATCATCTTTCACACATTGATTTGGATGGCTACAGCTGCCAACTGGTCATGCAGTACACACCGTACAAAAGATTTAACTACAACTCCAATTACGGAGCAGAAGTGAAACAAAAGCTCGATCTTATGCTGGAAAACATCAGAAAAGCAAAAGAAAAAGCTTATATACTTATCACGGATCTGAATCTTACAGCGGATGAATCCCGTTGGCTCAGCCATGAAGTAAAAAAAATGAATGACGGTGCCTTTGATGTCAAATTACAACTTCTTGATCATCACGGAAGCGGGGAAGAGAGTGCAAAAAAGCATGAATGGTACTATCTTGATACCAGTCGCTGCGCTACAAAAATCACCTATGACTACGCAAAAGAACACTTTGAACTCAACGAACCTGCATGGATGGAGAAGTATGTTGATGTTGTCAATGCGGTAGATTTATGGAAACAGGAAGAACATGACAATTTTGAATACGGGAAAGTCTGTATGCGTCTTGTAACAGAAACAAAAGAGCTCAACCGAATAATGTTTCCTGATGAAGACTCAAACTACAAACTCACACTGTTGCATGAAGCGGCAAAATTCATTCATGAACCTGATGCCCCTATCTTACTTGATGAAAAAATCCACTCTTTAAAAAAGAATTTTTTCAGACGCGACAAAGATGATACACTCGATAACCTTGCCACACGATATGTTGTTGAGCTTATGGGCAAAGCCAGAAGTGAAAAAACAATCTATTACAAGGGGTACAGAGGCTACCTGAGTTATGGCATAGGAAATACCTCCATAGTCGGCAACGGATTTTTAACAGCCTACCCTGAATATGATTTTATTGTGGATGTCAGCTATCGTGGAACAATGAGCCTGCGCGCAAGCGACAAGGTAAGTGTTGCACAGATATCCAAAGAGTGGGCAAACGGCGGAGGACACCCAAATGCTGCCGGAGGAAGAATCATGGGATTCAAAGAACAGTTCCGTTATGACAAAGTTAAACAGCAGATTGAAAAAGTCATCAACGACAAAGAAGCGGTTGCCGGTGATTTGGAATATAAAAAAGAGGACTGAGCCTCAAGGCTGCTTTATCTTTTTTGAGAATTTATAAAATAGCGCTCCACTCCATTCGCAAGTCCCTGTGCCATTGTTTTTTGGTAACTTCTGCTTACAAGCCGTCTGGCTTCTGTCGGATGCGTTATAAATCCGACTTCTACCAGTACAGAAGGCATTTGGGCCCCTACCAGAACCCAAAACGGCCCTTCTCTGACCCCTGCATCTTTTACATTTTTATATCTGCTTTTAAGTGTGGCAAGTGCCCCTCTTTGCAAATCAATTGCCAGCTTATTTGATGCAACAATATTATGTGAATTTATTGTATTTAAAAAGCTTTGCTTTCCGTAATAATCCATCTCATCCAAATCTGCCGAATTTTCCATTTCTGCCACTTTTTTTGCCCTGCTTGAACGGGATGTAGAAAGAAAATAGCATTCCAGTCCACAAACTCTTTTGGCATCTTTGCGTCCAACTGCATTGGCATGGATACTGATAAAAATATCTGCATTTTTTCTGTTTGCATATTTTGTTCTGTTTCTTAATTTTATAAAGCGGTCACTGTCACGCGTCATGTACACTGTAAAACCTCTTGCGCGAAGTATACGCTTTAACTCTCTTGCTATACTTAAGACCACAATTTTTTCTCTGTATTTTCTGTATCCTATGGCTCCAGGGTCTTTTCCGCCGTGCCCTGCATCTATGACTATAATTTTATTTCTGTCGAGTCTTTTGGGTGATTTTTTCTTTGTTTTTACTGACTTATTGATGATTTTTATAGAAAGCTCTTTGCCTTTTTTGAAAAAACGGATTTTTAAAGGCGTTTTGTTTTGAATAACCAGCCGCAATGTATTTGGATTGTACTGTGCCAGTTTAATTTTATCAACCCCCTCTTGCTTGAGAGTATTTGACTTCTTCAGCATGGAAGCATGTATATCAAAAACATATTTATAGATGCTCTTTTTTTTATCACTTAGCGTAAAATAGTTCACCTGTTTCTTTTGAAGATTTTTATCAAACTGTAACACCAGTCTTTTATTATAAAAGCGAACTGATTTTAATTTATGTGAAGATGTAACTTGAATGTTTTTTTTTGCTTTGTAATTTTTTTTGGAAGTATGCGAGAGGTGTTTATACTCCTGTTCATATCTTTTTACATCAATATGTAATCTATGTCCACTGGAGATTATCCCTTTTAGAGCGGAGTGTTTAAGTTTGTTGTCTCCGTTTAACAATGCTCTTAAGTAGAGATTTTTATAATCATTATATGCACGAAACTGATTGCTTTTACTCGAAGATTTTAAAAAAGAATCTGCCCTTTTTAAAATCTCCTGATCATTGACAGCATATAAAGCAGTAATAAAAAAAAGTATGAGAGCAAAAACTTTTATCATACAGTATTATTCACCGTGCATAAGCTTGTCAATAAGTTCTTTTACTGTAATAATTTCATTTAATTTATAGCCATTGGTTCCAGAGAAAAAGAGTCCTGTTTCCAGGTTGCCCTCATAAGCATCACTTAATCTGTCTGCAATACAAAAACCGACAATTTTAGCCTCTTCTCCCCGGTTACACGGTGCAACACAGTTTGAAATACACTTGATTGCAGGACCTTCTCTTTTTTCTACCATGCGTGTGAGATTTGTCACAACTCCCTGTGCAGGATATCCCACAGGAGAACTCATCAGTTTAATATCACCCTCTTTTGCATCCAGAAGGACTTTTTTAAAGTTTGCGTGCGCATCACACTCATAAGTGCCGATAAAACGTGTTCCCATTTGAACACCGCTCGCACCGAGTTCCATCATAGCTTCTATATCGTTTTTGTCCCAAACACCACCTGCAGCAATTACCGGCATGCCACCCCATTGCTCTGCTTCTTCTACAACAGGTTTTACAAGATTTTCCAACTGATATTCCGGCATTGAACACTGTTCGTATGTAAAGCCCTGATGCCCACCGCTTTTGGGACCTTCAAGAATAACTGCGTCAGGAAGACGGTTATAGCGTTTCTGCCATCTTTTACAAATAATTTTCAAAGCTTTTGCAGAGGATACAATAGGTACAAGCGCAACATCAGGATACCCTTCTGTAAACTCCGGCATATTTGTCGGCAGTCCTGCCCCTGTTATTACAATATTGATACCGGCTTCACAGGCATCGCGAACAACACGTCCATAGTCATTGATAGCATACAAAACATTTGCGGCCAAAGGCTTGTCGCCACAGATTTTTCTGGCATTTTTTATTATTTCGGTAAAGCCCTCTTTTGAATAAAAGTTTGCTTCGCTCAAAGGCCTGTCTGCAACCAGTTTTTTTGCAAACTCTTTATCTTTGTAGTAACCTGTTCCAACAGAACTTATAACTCCAAGTCCACCTTCTTTTGAAACAGTGCCAGCTAACTGATCCCAACTGATCCCAACGCCCATACCACCTTGTACTATTGGCTTTTCAATCTCATATTTACCAATTTTTAAAGACTTGAAACTCATTTTATTTAACCTTTAACTTTGCAAATTTTCTTTTTCCAACCTGTAACAGGTACTCCCCTGATGACAATTCCAGCTTTTCATCAGATACTTTTTTCTGGTTTATTTTAACACCACCCTGTTTGATATCTCTTCTAGCCTGGGATGTTGAGGGCTCCATCTTACAATCAACCAAAGCTTTTGCAATCCAAATCGGTCCCTCACAGCTAAACTCTGAAATATCACTTGGAATTTGGCTTTTTGAATGGACCTTGTCAAACTCTTCTTTTGCATTTTGTGCTGCTTCATTATCATGAAAACGCGCTGTGATTTCCAATGCCAAGTCTTCTTTTACTTTTTTCGGATGTAGTTTTCCTTCTTTTACTGCCCTCTCTAGCGCTGCAATCTCATCAAGACTTTTGTCGCTCAAAAGCTCAAAATACCTCCACATCAACTCATCGGATATACTTAAAACTTTACCAAACATATCATTTGGTTCATCTGAAACACCAATATAATTTCCCAGAGACTTACTCATTTTCTGGACACCGTCAAGACCTTCGAGAATAGGCATCATTAAAACGGCCTGCTGTTTCTTAATATTATATACTTTTTGCAGTTGTCGTCCCATCAAAAGATTAAACTTTTGATCGGTTCCGCCTATTTCTATGTCAGATTTCAGATAAACACTGTCATAACCCTGCAGCAGCGGATACATAAATTCACTCGTTGCAATTGCGACATTTGTTTTAAATCTTTTTGAAAAATCATCACGCTCAAGCATACGCGCCACTGTTAAATTGGAGGCAAGCGCTATTAAATCAGCTGCACTCATTTTTCCCAGCCAGTCATCATTATATACTATGTCTGTTTTACTCTCATCTAAAATTTTAAAAGCCTGTGTCGTATAACTCTCAATATTTTTGATTATATCTTCTTTTGACAATACTTTTCGTGTGGCATTTTTCCCTGTCGGATCACCAATTGTTGCTGTAAAACTTCCTATAAGAAACTGTACTCTTGCACCGTATTTCTGAAATGTTGCAAGTTTTTGCAAAAGAACAGTATGTCCAAGGTGCAAATCCGGTGCCGTCGGGTCAAAACCGGCTTTTACCGTATATGTCTTTCCCTCTTGAAAATAAGCTTTTAAAAGTTTTTCTATTCTTTCGTTGTCAATAATCTCTGCACAACCTCTGTTTATCTCTCTTAAAGCTTCATCTATCATTTTTTTCTCTCTATATTTATTTAATTTTTATAAGCATCATCGGTTCTCACCAAATTGACAACTTTTATTTTAGACTCTATTTTAGCACGAAGTGAATTAATATCAGCTTCTTTTGACTCAAAAACAAGCTCACAGTACTTAATATAATCAGCGCTCTCTTTGCCCAGTTCAATTGCATTGATATCCACATCCAGTTTAACCAGAAAACTCAAAAACTCAGCCAAAGCACCTTTTTCATTATGCAAAGAGGCAATCAATTTGTATCGGTAAATTTTTTCCTGCTTCCAGCGGACAAATACCATCGGCTCATGTGCATCGAGCATTTTTGTAGCATTGTTACACAATTTATGATGGACATGCACCTTTGTTTTATCCAAAAATCCCATAATTTCATCCCCGTGTTTGGGATGACAGCAATAATCAAATACTATATCGGTAATGTTTGTTGTAGAAAATATTTCAATACCTGCAACTTCATACCCTTTGAGTTTGAACCTGTGTCGGGAAATAAACTTTTTAAATCTGTTGTTTTTACTGATATCTACTATATATTTATGAATAACATTCTTAAAATGTTCTATGTCGTTAGGAATAGAGGTCACACTGTCACACTGATGTTTCAAAAACCATTCCTGCACTCTCGCGAAATTCAGCTTCATTGCAGTTGCAACAATACTCACGGCCACTTTTGCATTGAGATCGCGTATTCTTGCATTGCAGTTTAGTTTCATATTTGTTTTGGCTTTTGATGTTTTGACCGCATCAATCCAGGAACATCTTGTAATAATTTCATCTCCGGTAATTATTTTTACAATATCACCATTATTGAGTTCGCTCATTAAAGAAGCTTTTGTTTTATTGATTAAAGCGCTCACAGCTTTATTGCCGACTTCTGAGTGTACAGCGTAAGCAAAATCAAGTGCCACTGCTCCGCGGGGAAGTGTAAAAGCATCACCCGACGGAGAGAAAACCGAAATATCTTCAGAATACAAATCATTTTTAATGAGTGCATAAAAATCTTCTACCGATTCATTTTGGTACTGCAGGCTGTCTAACCAGTCCAGCTTGATATTGTTGCCGCCGCTCTTATATTTCCAGTGTGCGGCAACTCCGAGTTCAGCAGTTTTATGCATATCGTAGGTTCGAATCTGTACTTCAAAAATTGCAGCATCATGAAAAACAGTTGTATGAATGGTCTGGTACCCATTGTCTTTTGCAACAGCAATATAATCTTTGAAACGTGAAGCAAGCGGACGAAAATTAAGATGAATAAGCCCCAGAATCGTATAACACTTTACAGGGTCTTTTGTAAGAATTCGCACAGCCAAAAGATCCAGCACCTCATCAATACTCACACCTTTTCTCTGCATCTTAAGATAAATAGAATATTTATGTTTTATTCTTGACAAAATCTCAAAATCATCTTCACAAAAGCCATTTTTCACAAGAATCTTCATAATTGATTCTTTGATTGCATCAAGTTTCATCTCAATAGCATGATAGTTTGTCTGAAGATAATTTTCTATTTCCTGCTTTTCCTTGGGGAACAAATAGCCGAAACTCAAGTCTTCAAGTATATTTTTTAAAAATGAAATCCCCAACCTGTGTGCAATAGGGGCATACACAACCAATGTCTCTTCGGCAATTCGTTTTTGCTTATGAGGGGGCAAGGCATCAAGGGTGAGCATATTGTGCAGTCTGTCACACAGTTTGACAACAAGAACCCGTACATCATGAATACTGGCAATAAGCATTTTTCTAAAAGAGAGTGCCGATACGACAAGCTTTTCATCCGAATTGGAGGGAATAAGTTCATGATCTCTAATCGTATCTATTTTTGTAAGTCCCTCCACCAAATGGGCAACATCCTTGCCAAACAAGTCTTCTATCTGTTCAATAGTCACAGGGGTGTCTTCAACAACATCATGCAATAAAGCGGCAATAGCCATCGACTCATCATTTGTTATAGAAACAACAATGGAGGCTACTAAAATAGGATGGATTATGTAAGCTTCCCCACTTTTTCTATACTGCCCTTCATGTGCTTTTATAGAAAAGTCCAATGCTTTTTCAAGTGGTTCACTTTGAGGTATTTGAGAAAAAAGATAAGCAATTGCAGATTCAACATCAGTGATGTGTTTAACCTGTTCTATATCCATTTGACTCAAAGACAAAAACTTATTTCTCTTTGTCGCTAAAGCCTTTGACTCTGATAAGTCCTTCAGCTATTTCCATAAGTGCCAAATCAGTTGACTTGATACTGCTTGTATTGACATTCAATTTGCTTGGAGCACCGTTTTCGAGTTCATCACATCTTTTTGCAACTGCAATTGCCAGTTGATATCTATCCATACTTGGATTTTCATCTAAAACTTTCGCTGTTAATTCTTCAACTTTCATTCTCTGTTTTTCCTTTAGTTTATTTTACTATTGAGCAGTTACTCATATTGCCGTTTAAAATATCCAGTAAGTTACCTTGCTTGGACATATCGCAGACAATAATAGGCAGACTGTTGTCTTTTGCCAGTGCTATTGAGGTGTCATCCATAACCTTTATATGATCCTGCAACGCCTGGTCATATGTCAGTTCGGGCAATTTCACCGCATCCGGATATTTGGCAGGGTCTTTGTCATACACTCCATCAACTTTTGTGGCCTTGATAATAACTTCTGCACCGATTTCAACAGCCCTAAGTGTTGCTGCCGTATCTGTAGTAAAAAACGGATTTCCCGTCCCTGCTGCAAAAATAACAACACGTCCTTTTTCAAGATGGCGTGTCGCTTTACGATTAATATACGGTTCAGCGATCTGTTCCATTTTTATAGCGGTTTGCATACGTACCTGCATTCCGGCATGCTCACAGGCCTCTTGCATTGCTACACCGTTTATAACAGTTGCCAACATGCCCATATAATCTCCGGATGTACGCTTGATAATTCCGTCTTGGGCGGCAGTCACACCACGAATGATATTTCCACCTCCAATGACTATACCGACTTCTATACCTGCATCAACAAGAGTTTTAATCTCCTGGGCAATATACTTTAAAATCTTTGTATCGATTCCATGACCTGCTTCTCCAGCAAGAGCTTCACCCGAAAATTTAACTAAAACACGTTTGTTTGCCATGCATATACCTTTTTATAAAATCTGTGAATTATACTTAAAAATGGCTTTTGTTTTGCTTTGAACTATTCAATCTCTGTCAATTGCAGCCTTTCTCGCTTTTTCCATTAAGGCATCCGGGTTTGCAGCCTGATCCGGATACACTGATGTGCCTATGGAAATATTAAAATCTATAGTATATTTTGTATTGAGTTCGGGAACCTGTGCAAATGACTCCTCTACTCTTTGACATACTCTCTTGTAATTTTCTTCTTGTAAATATTCATTAAAAACAATCATAAAAGAGTCATCACTGATATGTCCGATTATATCCTCACTCCGTGTACTTTGCAGCAGTCTGTTACTTGCTTCAAGCATAAATTCCTCTGCCAGCACTTTGGAATGCAGCTGAACTTCATAAAAATTTTTTATTTTTATTACCATAACCAAAAAAGATTTATTATGTCGCAAAGCTCTTTGTATCTGTTCAGAAATTACTATTTTAACATTTTCTTTATTCGGGAGAGAGGTGACAGGATGATAGTAGGCATTTTTTATGAGTCTGTTTTCATCTTCCAAGCGTTTTTTTATTTTTTTCCTGTATTTGATATTAAAAAACAGACTTGCAAGCAAAAGCATACTGCCTGCAAAAAGAGTGTATTGATACAGTTCACATTCCTGCATAATTATGACCGCCATTTTTGAAGTTTGGGGAGGCAATGCCATTAAGTTAAGAAAAAAACTGTTTAACTTAACGGGATTTGAAAGGACCCGTAAATAATTATAACATAACTTCTATTGTTGCAAATGCACCTCTTTTTCTTTATAGGCAACCCCTTCATAAACGACCTTATGATGTGCAATCGCTCCGCTTGAGTGTTCCTCTTCAAGTGTCAGACCCTCAGGCACCTCCTGTGAGTGAAGCTGAATCGCTGTTTGTTTGAAATTGGGTTCTCCTGATTTTGGACAAAAACTCTCATTTGTCAAAGTATTGACAAGCTGTTCGTTGAAATGAAACGGGACAAATACCGTACCTTCGCGTACACTTGATGTGACCCGTACAATAACATCATCAATGCGCCCTCTCGGAGATGAAAGACTCATTCTGTCACCGCTTTTTACTTTGAGTTTAGCCGCATCTTTTGGAGATATATCGACCCATGCCTCAGGAGCCAAATTGTCAAGAATCGCTATATCTCTTGTTTTTGTTCGCGTATGCCACTGTTCAACTGTTCTTCCTGTGTTTAAAATAACAGGAAACTCAGGGCGCACAGGCTCTGCCATCGGATGCCATTGCACACATACAAGTTTCGCTTTTTTATCTGCTGTTCTAAATGGAATATCTTTGGTATAGAGTCTTTTGCTCCCCTTTGGAAACTGTTCGTTACACGGCCATTGAATCCCGCCCAACTCTTCTATAAGCTCATAACTCATCCCACTGTAGTCACACAGCTGTCCTTTTGAAACTTTTTTCCACTCCTCAAAAGCATCACGGGGTTGGCTCCAGTTTGGAAAAAGCATCTCATTCACACCCTCAAAGTATTTTGAAAATTCAAGAATGATATCAAAATCACTTTTTGCCTCACCTATCGGTTCTACTGCTTTGTTCGCTTTGTTACAGCGACGTTCGGAATTCGTATAGACACCCTCTTTCTCACCCCAGGTCGCAGCAGCGAAAACAACATCTGCTATTTGTGCCGTATCGCCTAAAAAAGCATCCTGCACAACCAGCAAATCAAGTTTTGCCAGTGTTTTTCGCAGTTTGTCCTGATTGACAAAACTAACCAGCGGATTGGTCGCCGTTATCCAAAGCGCTTTTATCTCGCCTCTGTCAATGGCATCAATAATTTCGGCATATTTATAGCCGCGTTCACGCGGAATAATTTCCTCCGGGACATTGACAATTTTCGCATACTCTTTTAAAGCCGCTTCATCCCCAAAATTTCTGTATCCCGGAAGAGATGAAGTGAACCCTGTTTCGCGTGTTCCCATCGCATTACACTGCCCTGTTATACTAAAAGGCCCCGTTCCCTCTCGACCGATATGCCCTGTCAGAAGATGCAGGTTTATAATTGCACTGACAGTATCTGTTCCCATAAAAGACTGGTTCACGCCCATCGTCCAACCGGTGATAACACTTTTGCTTGAAACAAATTCCCGTGCGAGTTCATAAAGCGTTTTGACATCAATGCCTGTAATGTTTGCCACCTCTTGGGGCGGATAATCCTGCAAATGCTTTTTCAGTTCTTTATAGCCGTTTGTATTTGCTTTGATATACCCCTCGTCTTCCCAGCTCTGCTCCATCACAATGTAAGCCAGACCGTTGTAAAGTGCCAGGTCCGTACGCGGTTTTATAGGCACATAGACATCTGCCATCTGGGATGTTTTAGAAGCTCTCGGGTCTATAACGATGACTTTTTTCTTAGGATTTTTGTTTACATGTAAGGTCAGTATCGGATGATTGTCCGCAATGTTTGCTCCGACTAAAAAGATAGTATCGGCAAGAGCAAAATCTTCATACGAGCTTGTCGGACCGTCACTGCCAAGAGACTGTTTGTAGCCCATAACGGCAGATGCCATACACAAGGTTGTGTTGCCGTCATAATTATTTGTGCGAAGACCAAGCTGGACAAATTTGCCCAAAGTGTAAAATTCTTCTGTCAAAAACTGCCCTGTTCCAATGACTGCAACAGCTTTGTGTCCGTACTCTTTTTGAATCTTCTTAAATTTACTGCTCACTTTTGTGAAGGCTTCATCCCAGGTTGCAGGTTTCAGTTCACCGTTTTGTTTTATCAAAGGTGTCTGGATTCTATGCGGAGAGTTCAGCATTTGATGTTCACTCAAACCTTTTGGACAGAGTGTTCCCTGATTGACAAAATGTTTTGGATTCCCTTTGGTATAAACAGCTTTGCCGTCTTTGACACCGATGTAGAGTCCACAGCCCACACCACAGTACCCACAGGTCGAAAAGACCCATTTGTCGGGTTTTTTTGCATCAGCTATCATGCCGAATGTTTCATCATGCGAAAGTTTGTATTTCTCTTCTTTTATATCAAACCCTAAAAAATCTTTTAATTTACTTATCATCGTTGTTTCCCTACAAAAAATCCACCTGCCATTCCAAGAGGAACAACCGTGGTATAAAATAAGAATCTATCACTTATTTCACTGACAAAGGCAATAATGATTGCCAAAAAGAGCATTACAGAAGCCGTTACATGTAACGATGCGCTTACAAAGACCAAAGTAAACAGCGGCAACACTACACCTCCGAGTATCAACGTGGCAAAACGAATCATTTTGACCTTATGAAAATTTTCATTTAAAAGTCTTTTTGTCCGTTGCAGCTGGTATTCATTCTCTTTTGCATCGAGTGTTCTTATATCTTCATAAGAGAAAAAAAGCTGTGCCAAAGCACCGAGCATACCCAAGGTTGTCAAAGGGATAATCGCTTCATGCACGCTTGATACGGAGCTGATAAATGCGACTAAAAAGACTCCGATATATGCCACACCGAAGAACTTGAAATTTGTGGTAATCCTGTTCCAGGAAGGACGGGCACGAATACGGTAAATCATACTTTGTGCATAAATTCCATAGATTCCCACAGCTAAAGTCAGTGCTTCAAGCAACAAACGCAATACACTGGAAATATCGAAAAAGTATGTTGCCACCACAGCACTCATAAGCCCTGTAAAAACGCCCAAAGCCAAAGCCTCGCGGGACAACCACGAGGTTTTTATATTTTTCATGGCTGTCATCGCCAAAAACGGACGTCCGAGGTGCAAGGCTGAGAGGGGCAGACCGATTGCCGCAGGAAGCATCACAAGAAGTGCCATAATCCAGTTGGTACTCTCAAATCCGAACAGACTCATAAAATCACCTAAAAAGAGCGCCAAAAAACCACCGAGTGAAATTTGCGTCAAAACTGTCATAAAAACAAGAGGCAGTTCCTTATGTGCGGGTTTCAAGATGTGTTCATCCATCTCTTTCATATCATCGGGCAGATTTTTTGGAAGCGTGTAGCGCGTTGTAGAATTTGTTATGCGTGCATCCGGTAAAAACGGCATATTTGCCTGCTCGTCTATGTCACGCTCCAGCCACTCTTTGACATTGACAACCTCAATCTCAATAGCTCCGGCAGGACAGGCCTGTACACAGGCAGGAGATTCTCCGACGTCAAGCCGTTCATGGCACATATGACATTTTGTAACAATATTTCTCTCTTCATGAAAAACGGGAACACCATACGGACAGTTCCATGTGCAGTACTGACAGCCGATACAGGTGTCGTCATCATGCACGACTATGCCTGTTTCGGCTATCTTTATATACGATTCCGTCGGACAGCCTATGAGACATTCAGGATCTATACAGTGATTGCAGCTCATAGAATTGAGCATCTGGGTAAAAGCCGGAAAATCTCCGCCTTCCATCTCTCCGACACGACGCCATTTTATATCTGCCGGATTGTTGTTTTGTTCATTACAGGCAACTTCACAACACCGACACCCGACACAGGCAACAGCATCAAAATGAAAACGGTACTGTTCCCCTTCTTTTAACGGCGGTATATCTATAGAGTAATTCCCACATTGCATCCCTGTATCGGCTTTATACTCTATAAAATTTTCTAAAGGTGTCTGCATGTAAGGTATCTCCATATAAAAGTGATGAAATTATACTCTATGCAAATGGATGTTTTCCTAATTCTTTGTTTAATTTTTAATCATTCATATCCTCTTTGTCCATAACTGCCCCGACAATGAGCAATCCTATGACAAACAGGCTCACGGCTCCAATAAAAAAATAGTGCATTACAGTTTTCCTTTGTCTTTTGCCAGTGCCAAAAACTGTTGTAGTTCATCCGCAGATCCAAAGGCAGAATTTTGAAAAAAAAGCGTATCATGCAGGCTTTGCACCAAAATCCCGTTTTCAAGTTTTACTATCCTTGTAATTTCTTCCCAGGGAATGTGCTTTTTATCTTTATGCAAGCCTTTTGTGTCAATAATGAAATGCACTTCTGTATCTTGAGGCATATTTTTCTTGTAAAAATTTAACAGCATTCTTTTTCGCAGAAACCATCTTCCAAAATACCAGTAAAAGACCAAAAAGGTGGAAAGATACAAAATACCGTAGCTCTCATGTTTCAAAGCACCGACAATACCAAACTGTACCAAAGCGACAAAAAACCAGCCTATATATCTTTTGGCGGAATGACGCATATCATAATCATAAAAAAGCTTGCTTGTCTGCAGTGCCAGTTCTTTGTTCCAGATGTAATCAACACTGATTGTTTTAAACATGTTCTTCACACTCATGAATCAATAAGTCCTCTTTCTTGATACACTCTTTTTCTTCCAGTGCTTCGAGGAGTTGTAATGTCTGCAGATAAAGCACTTCGTAGCGCTGCTTGTTTTTTGCATACAGTCTGCTCTGCTTTTTTCCATACCAGTAGGCAAAAGCAACAGAAGAGGCAAAGAGTGAATATATCCACCATTGCCACTCTTTGAGATTTAACAACACTATAAAATACTGTACAGAAAAAAGAACAAAAAACTCAATGGAAAAAATGATGACAAGCGTGGCACTCTGTTCAAAATCAAGCGTATATTTTTCCAAGGCACGCAATTTTTCCAGATTTTCATTAAAAGTTTGTGCTTCCTGTTTGCATTCATCTTTGAGATTTTGCACATTGATATCTTTGAGATGAATATTACTCAAATTATATTCGACATTTGTCTGCATATAGTCTTGCAGAATTTCCGGATTTTTCTCTAATATTTGAAGAATTTTTGCTTCATCTACTCTGTTTTTTCCGGCAATTCTTTGCACATCCTGCAAAACCAAATCGTACAGTCCTATAGTCTTGATTTCACGCGCTACTCGATTCAAATTTATCAACTGTTTTTTCCTACTATTTAGTATTTAAATATTCCAGCCATTTCAGCTCAGGTTAAAACCTCAATGCCGTTAAGTTAAGCATTTTTTGGAACGCGGACTTCAGTCCGGGCTGAGAGTGGCAAGACTGTTGCAACAGCCGGCACTGAAGTACCGGTTTCGAGAAAGCATTAATTTTCTTAACTTAACGGCACTAAGGGTAAAACCCGGGTTCCGCAAAAGTATGAGACTTTTACTGCGCAAATGCCGGGTCATCTGCCGGTTCCAGCTCTTCTTCTATCCCATAAGAAGCCGTTTTATCATTTGCAGGTAAAAATATGCCAATCAGTCCTTTGATTCCTACACTCATAATAATATTGTATAAGAATACTGCCCAGGCAACAAGCAGCATCGTTCCAAAAAGAGCGGCAAATATCATGTCTGGGTTAAACTGCCCGTCCACATAAAGGTGACGACGAAGCATCCCGTCAAGTCCTGCCATTCCCATAAATGCGCCCATACCGATACCGCCTATAAGATGCAGCCAAAAATGTGTATTTGCCAACTTGTGTGAATAAAGTTTCGTGTTGTTTGTTACCAATGGCCATAAAACATACAGAGCCGAATAGAGTGTCATATACAATCCGACAATCAAAGCAATATGCACATGCGCACCGATAATCCACTGCGTATTGTGCAGCACTCTGTTCATCCCCATATCTGCCTGAATAATTGCAGCAGGAACAGCCAGGCCAAAACCTACAAGTCCGCCGAGAAGGTATTTTAGTTCCATAGTCATTTTCAGAGGTCGGGCCTTCCAAAGCGTCACAAGGGTAATAAAGAGTGCCAAGCCTTGCGTAAGCAGTTCAAAAGCAGTCACCATCTCACCCGAGATAAGTTTCATCATTTCAGGTTGTCCCTGATCACCAAGGAGGTGATGCGACCAGACCATCCAGGAAACCAAAAGCTCAAGCATTAACGCCGCACGGGCAACATTTTCCATAAAAAGCTTTTGTCCTGTAATTAAGGTAGCAAGCAAATACCATGAACCGGCTACATAAATCAGTACAAGTCCGTCCGCAACCAAATCAAGCCCCCACCAAAAAAAGTTCTTGTATAAAAGGGCATCAATCGCCGTGACATCAAGAGCATGTCCGCTCGCATCAAAAACCAAATAAACCAAAATCAAAATACCTGCACCCAAAATCACCAGTGCATCCAAGAAGGTATCGACCGTACCACGGAAGATTGCCACAACAGGCAGCGCCAAAGCCGGCTCTTTTGTATAGGGCTGCTTTCCACGAAGCTTGTTAATAAGGTTTAAAAATCCGTCTATACCAAAACCGGAGATAAGCAACTCTTTTGTTGTTTTGTTTTTATGAATCCCCACACGCGCGAAAATTGTTGCATAAATATTGTAAATAAACCCCAAAGTGCCGACCATGATCAAAGCGACACCAAGGATGAACACAATCCCGCCAATAACATTAAACTGATGTGTATCAGCAGGAAGCGGCCAGTACAATGTATATAACGGCGCATACTGCCATACAAATGCGGCTATCCATGCCAAAGCAGTCCCAAGCGTAATCAATATCCAGGTCCAGTTGGCAAGTTTTACGCTGTAGAGCGGTTTTTTTGTCAGATATGGCACCAAAAAGGTAAAGGCACCAAAGACCAGCTGATAGGTTGAACCAAATATACCGACAATCGGGTGTACCGTCATAATGGAAAAGAAATGTTCCGGATGAAAAAACTGCTCAGGCAGAGGGTTGAGCGGTACATGTCCGACCTCAACCATTCGCATAATCATACCCTCCAAGGCAACCAGTCCGTAAAATAAAAATGCCATGACAACCGGTCTGAGCGTTACCTTTTGCAAAGCATTTAAGCCTTTATGGTCAAAATTTGTTCCGTTTATTAATGTATTTATATAACTCATTGAATGCCTCCATTGTCTTTACACCCTACGACTTTAACGAAATCTTTTACCAGCATTAAATCTTTACCATCTTCGCCATACTGTCTGGGTCCGGAATATTCCGTGGATGTTAAATCAAAAACACCGTTATGATTAAATGTCCATAAAATATCATTGGAATCCAAAATACCGTTGACATCCGTACCGGGATTGACCTGCATCTGCATCACCATGGAACCGTCTTGACGAAAGAGTCCAAATCCATACACCAGGTCTCTGCTGTGTACATCAAATTCAACCGTTTGTCCACACTGTATCACTATCTGTTTTGGTAACCCTATCCATTTATGATCTTTAATCTCAAACTCATACTTCACATCCGGTGTTATATTGTGCCTGTCGATATCCTGTGACACCCAAGGTATTGTATTGTATGTAAAAATATGGTGTCCCACACCGCCTGCAACCAAAAATGCCATATACCAGTAAAATGGAATACGAAAAACTGACTTGGCATCTTTTTTTGTCAGGTTATACCCAAACCATGCAACAACAGAAATAATCATTGCAGCATATATAGAGTAAGCAACCCAGTGAAAAGACAACAATTCAGCCGAATTTGTAAATGTCATGATAATGCTCTCCTTAAATTTTCACAAATTGTATAAAAAACGAGAATTGAGAAAATTGATATATATCAAGAAAATTACTCTTTAATATGAAAATTGTATAATTTCTAATCTTTTAAAAATTCCAAATTGATTATTTTTTAACCAATAATATTTTTAAATTAGAAATATTTTTCACTATAATTACACTATTAAATTGCATTGGAGAATATATAATATGGCAAGTTTTAAAGCCCTTAAAGGTCAAGGCGACGCAAAAACACTTTTTGCAGCTTTTCTTTATTTTGATTTTAGCTTTATGGTCTGGACCATGCTAGGCCCATTGGCAACAGAAATCAGTGAATCATTGGCAATGCACGGATTTATCATGAGTGCCTCACAAAAAGCTACACTGCTTTCTATTCCGATTTTGGCAGGAGCACTGCTTCGTATTGTACTTGGATTTGGTGTTGATAAATTCGGTGCGAAAAAGACAGCGCTTATGAGCCAGGCAGTTGTTATATCTGTGCTGTTTTACGCCTACTTCAGAGGAGAGACCATTACCTATAATGAACTCCTGATTGTAGCTGTCGGTCTCGGATTTGCAGGTGCTTCTTTTGCAGTTGCATTGCCACAGGCAGGACAGTGGTATCCGCCAAAACTGCAGGGAGTCGTTTTGGGAATTGCAGGTGCCGGTAATATTGGTGTTGTCATTGACTTTATGTTTGCTCCAAAAATAGCAGAACTTTGGGGATGGCAGGCAGTCTTTTTGGTTGGTGGAGCATTATCAACCCTAATTTTTGCAACATACATCTTTTTGGCAAAAGATGCCCCTAAAGAGGTTTACACGCCCCGTCCTAAAAAACTCAAAGATTATGCCAAACTCTTACGTGACAGAGACACATGGTGGTTTAACCTTTTCTATGCAGTAAGCTTTGGAGGATTTGTCGGATTTGCGGGATATATGAAAGTTTATCTTATGAATACCTATCAAGCCGATATGAGCAGTTTTGGACTCAGTGTATTTAATGAACCCAATGTTAAAGTCATTGCCGGTTATTTTGGAGCGCTGACAATTTTTGCCGGTGCAGTCTTAAGACCTGTTGGTGGTGCTGTTGCAGATAAAATGGGTGGTGTCAAATCACTTTATATCTTTTTTGGTATTGTCGCCGCATTGGCAATTGTAAATGCAACTGTCACTCTGCCGTTTTGGCTGGCAATTGCAGTACTCTTTGCAATAATGGCAAACCTTGGCATGGCAAACGGGGCAGTTTTTCAACTTGTACCTCAGCGATTTGGCAAAGATATTGGAATCATGACAGGAATTATCGGTGCAGCCGGCGGACTCGGGGGTACAGCACTTATTAAAACGCTTGGATGGTCAAAAGGTGCCTTTGACGGTTATTCGGCAGGTTTTATGATATTTGCCGGTGTTGTACTTGTAGCTATCATGGGGATAAGTTTGGTAAAAACACGATGGAGAACAACCTGGGGCGTTACAGCCGGCGGAAGAATATAAATA
Organism: Sulfurimonas sp. SWIR-19; assembly: GCF_020410885.1. Lineage (GTDB taxonomy): Bacteria > Campylobacterota > Campylobacteria > Campylobacterales > Sulfurimonadaceae > Sulfurimonas > Sulfurimonas sediminis. The sequence goes on from NZ_CP084578.1 coordinate 1,709,133, forward strand.
AGATAATGGAGAATATTTTGCAATTACAAGTATTAGAAAAAGCATATGAAGCGAGAAGTAAAAAAGTCAATAAAATCGAAACAGTCAAAAGCCTTAAAAATCCTATGGAGGCTTTTGAAAAAATAGCAGAGTATGCACGAGAAGGGTATGATGCAATTCCTGATGAAGACAAGAAATATTTTCTGAAATGTTTTGGAATCTTTGACAAAGACGGTCTCACGCCAAAGCAGTTTATGATGAGAGTCAGAGTTGCAGGGGGACACCTAAACGCAATTCAGGCAAAAAAAATCGGAGAAATTGCAAAAAATTTCGGTCAAGACTATATTGATATCACAACCAGAGCACAAATTGAACTTCGTTTTTTAAATATCGAAGATATGCCTGCAATTTTAAACGGGCTTGAAGAAGTCGGACTCACTTCCTATCAGACAGGTGTGGACAACTTTAGAAATATTGTTACAGACCCATTTGATAAAGAGGGTTTTGACAATGTGCTTCCTTCGTATGATTTACTCAAAAAAATCGAAAAAACATTCTTAAAAAATCCGGATTGGATTTCAACACTGCCGAGAAAATTCAATACTGGAATTTCAGGCTCTCTCGCAAACAGATGTAATGTTTTTGGACATGACTGTTCTCTCGTGCTTGCACAAAAAGACGGAGTATACGGTTACAATATGTTTCTTGGCGGCAGAGTCGGTATGATTGCAAAAAATGCAGACATATTTTTGGCAAACGAAGAAGAGGTTTTACAGGCCTACGGTGCACTTATAGCAATCTTTCAAAAGTACGGTTTCCGTGACAACAGAAACAAAAACAGACTGCACTTTCTCATTGAGGCTGTCGGTATGGCTGAAATTTCTGCAGCGATTCGTGATGTTGCAGGCGTAAATTTTGCCACCGCCGGTGATACAATGACACAGATAGATCCAGTAGATTCAGAACACGGAAAAATCCAACTTCGAGACGGTTCATTTGGAGTACAGATTATTGTGCCTTCGGGAATATTTACAGGAAGTGATCTTATAAAAGTATCCGAGTTAAGCCAAAATCACGGCAATAACGAAATCAGATTCAGTGTTGAACAAAATATCTACATTTTAGGTGTCAAAAACACGGCTACCCTTTTAGAAGATCCCTTTTTTACAAAATATAAAAATATAAACACGCCTTACTTTAACAACCTTGTCGCCTGTGCAGGAACCAAACACTGTGCATTTGGCGTTATTGAGAACAAAGAGGATGCTATAGAAATGGCTGCATATTTAAGCAAAGCCGTTCCTCTTGAATCAGGGAGAGTACGCATGTACTGGTCAGCCTGCGTCAAAGGCTGCGGAACACATGAAATAGGAGACATCGGTTTTGAAGGCTGCAAGGCAAAAGTAAACGGACAAACTGAAGATGGTGTCCACATAACCATAGGCGGGAAAATCGTGAGTGAAGGGAAAAACGGGTATACCGTTATCAAATCTGCTCCACTGAAATTTTCTAAATATTTTGTTGAGACACTCGTGTCGGAATATAAAAAACTGCGTTTAAAAAGCGAATCATTTGAAGCATTTCATGACAGAATTTTAGCACAGTATTCTCATGCATATATCGGTTTTTATATGCAACTCCAGGCTTATTTACGATTAAAAAACATTGATATTGATTTAAACATCAATAAAATTCCGAAAACAGGACATATTGAAGAGTTTGAACTTTTTGAACTTGGCCGTAAACTCTATTTTGCCCTTTCCAAACAAGAACCGTATACGGCATACAACAGATTTACAAATGAAAATCCAAGAGAAAAACTGATACCTCTCAATAAGATAGTTTTCGATATCGATAAAAATATCAATGAACTCGTCTTTAAGATGCTTGATGTTGAAGCAAAAAGAGCCGTTGTCTTTTCGGAATTGCTTCCATTGATCAGTTTGGCCGACAATGATTAAAAATTAATCATTATAAACCTATTAAGTATACAGATTTGAGCTATACTTATTAAATAAAATTAAAAGGAATTCATATGAGTTATGTAAAACCAGAGGTAGTTGTAGATGGAATGGTAACAGCCGGAGTATACAAATCAGGATTGGGTGTAAAAGATTTATTGATACGCGGTTCCCTTGCGGGTGCGCTTCTTGGGGTTGCTACAACTCTGGCCATTGTTGCTTCCACACAGACACATCTGCCTATTGTCGGAGCACTTATTTTCCCTGTCGGTTTTGTTATGATTGTTTTATTGGGACTGGAGCTTGTCACCGGAAGTTTTGCACTACTGACAACCTCTTTGTTTGACAGAAAAATAGGGTTTGCAAAACTCTCTGTAAACTGGTTCTGGGTCTTTACCGGAAATCTGCTGGGCAGCCTGCTTTTTGCAGCTCTTTACAGTCTGGTTGCTACAAAATTCGGACATGTGGAATCATCTCCTGTCATAGACATGATCAAGCATATTGCAGAAGCAAAAACAATCGGATATGAAAAAATAGGTGCAGACGGTATCTATACCGTCTTTTTAAAAGCTGTTTTTTGTAACTGGATGGTATCTCTGGGTGTCGTTATGGCATTGACAGCTACAACAACAATAGGGAAAATTGCAGCTATGTGGCTCCCAATTCTTACTTTCTTTGGACAGGGCTTTGAACACGCCGTTGTAAATATGTTTGTTATTCCTGCAGGCATAATGCTTGGTGCAAATGTAAGTGTGTCACAGTGGTGGTTGTGGAATGAAATTCCGGTAACTTTGGGAAATATTGTTGGCGGAGCGATTTGTACAGGTATGGCTTTATATTACACACATAGAAAAAACCAGGCATAAAAACTCTTTAAAATAAATGCCGTTTTACAAACTTTGTACTATAGTACCTATAATCTACTTTACATGTAAAGGGGCAATATGGCAAAAAGTAATATTAAAACTTCCGGGTTCTCACTTGCAAAGACCAAAGAACTGACAGGAGATGATTTTTATGATATGGCAACTATCGGCAACCTGAGTGTTGCCATAGTCTGTGATGGTGTCGGGAGTGCCGAAGAAGGTGCCGAGGCAGCAAAAAGAGTGACTTCCTATCTTATAAACAACTTTAAGATTCGGCCAAAGTCATGGTCCATCGAAAAATCTATAAAAACGTTTATCAATTCCATAAATACAATTCTTTATAAAGAATCACAACTCAATTATGAACGCAGTGAACTTATCACAACCCTGGCTCTCGTTGTTATAGAAGGAAACCGTTTATACGGTGTAAATGTCGGAGACAGCAGAGTCTATCTCCTCCGAGACGCTTCGCTGACACAGCTTTCATCTGACCATGCCATGCAAGAAGAAGGATACGAAAATGTTCTGACCCAGGCTATTGGTATCAGTGAGGATGTGGAACCCTACTATTTTGAAAATATTATTCAGAAAAATGACAAAATTCTTCTTTGCAGCGACGGTTTGTACAATGTACTTTCCCAAAGTGAAATAAAAGACAATATTTCAAAAGGAGCTATTGCTCTTGTCAAGCAAGCAAGTAAACGTACAAAAGACCATCTTCCCGATGATACAACAGCAGTTGTATTGGAAATACTCAATGCCGACGAAATAGAGATACTCAAACAGCAAAAACTGGATATTCCACGATCACTCAAAGCAGGGCAAACGATAGACGGCTATAGACTTGAAAAATCTCTCATACAAAATGAAAGAACCTGGCTTGTAAGTAAAAAAACAAAGCAATATGTTATGAAGTTTGCACCAATTGAATCAAAAGAAGATAATCAGATCTTAGATCTGTTTGTCAAAGAGGCATGGAATGCCAAACGTCTCAAAGCAAAGTTTTTCCCAAAGGCTGTCATTCCAAAAAACAGAAGCGCCCGATACTATGTTATGCAACTCTTTGATGGAGAAGATTTAAATAATTACCTGGCATCACACTTACATGTAACGATAGATGATGCTGTGGAACTTGCGCAAACACTTTTAAACATGTCTCAGTTTTTGCTTAAATATGATCTTGTACACGGTGACATCAAGCCGAACAATATAATGATTGCCAAAATTGACGATGATAATACAGAATACAAGGTTATTGATTTTGGGAGTATTACAGAGATATTTTCAGAAGAGTCCCGCGCCGGTACACCGAGTTTTTTAGCACCTGAACGATTTCAAGGCGAGTCTATAAGTGAAACAAGCGAAATATTTGCCATTGGTGTGACACTCTATTTAAGTCTTACGGGAAAGTATCCTTACGGCGAGATAGAACCCTTTCAAAACCCGACATTCAAAGAAGCCAAAAAACCGAGTTATTACAATTCAAATATACCTGATTGGCTTGACAGTGTTATCATGCGTGCTATTGCACTTCAAAAAGACCAAAGGTATGAGCATTACTCTGAAATGAAATATGAACTTACACATCCGCAGAAGGTAAAACCCTACTTTATTAAAAATGCACCACTCATTGAAAAATCACCCTTACTCTTTTATAAGAGGGCTTTTACTATAATGACAGTTATAAACTTTATACTTATCTATTTGGTATTAAAATAAAAGGAAATGTATGAGTTGGTTTCACTTTTTCCGGCCAAAGTCTTCTTGTTCAAAAAGCTTTGGAAGAGGTATTCATGCAGATATTGCAGAAAATGAAGAAGAACTCTTTAACAAAGCCTATGAAGCCTTTGAAAAAAAAGAAATTTTAAATGCCTATACATTCTTTTTCAACTCTTTAATGAATTACAAAAACGGCCTTCCCAATCAAAACATTATACTCACCCGGGAAAAAGAGTCTTTGAAATTTATCATATATCAAGGCAGTGCAAAGATCAACGGTTTCACAACAAACAAAAAACTCTACGCCGAAGTGACTATGGTCAAAGCAAAAAATGCAAATGTTGCTCTCAAACGCTACGCACTTGAAAGAAATTACCAGTTTACCTATGTAAATTACTGCAGTGACGGCGACTATATTAAATTAAAACTCAATCTTGACAATATTACCATGACCCCTAAGAAAGCTTTTTATCCTTTAAGAGAATTGGCACTCAATGCAGATTATGACAAAGAACACATGCTCAGTGAATTCGAACAAAAAGAGTTAGAGGACATCGATCATATTCAAAAACTTGACACTGCCGAGTTACATGTAAAGTATAAGTATCTACATATTTGGATAGAAGAGCTTCATGCAAAAATACAGACATTGCCGGCGGAGGACAGTATAGGTATGCAGGCATTTCTATATCTAAACTTTTTATTTAAGATTGACTATCTTTTGGTACCAAAATCTAAAATTTATCAAAAAATGACAAAAAAACTTCAAAATTATTTTACAGAGGAAGAGGCACTGCCTGAAGTAAAAAATGCGGAGCTTGCAAAATATATTTTAAGTCTTGAAAAGCTTGATTTTGATGAATTCAGTCAAAACTTTTATGAAGCCAAATACACATTCAGCCAAATTGAAAAAAGTTCTTATGATGAGTTTGTTGACTTCATAGAAGAATCACTTATAAAACTCAGATGGTACAAGAACAACCGTCACCCTCAAATCATACCAACCATTTACAGTTATATAGCCTTGTATGCTCTGTATAACTACGGATTAAATCCTGCGGCCAGAAAATTACTCCATATTTATATTTGTGTCATTTATGCTGAGTATATGAATGCGCTGGGATGCAAAGGATATTATAATACGCAAAAGAACCGGTTTTTAGAAAGTGAGATAATTGCTCAAATTGACGAAACAGTTGCCAGATACAAACATCAGTATAAACTGCTGAGCGCTTTTGGTGATGAACTTGATTTCAGTTCACTCAATGATTTTTCAAACAGTTACTTCAGTGCATTAAAAAATCTGGATTTTCATGAGGCATAACAAATGAATACGCAAACTCTTTTAGAAACCTACATTGAAAATATTATACAGATAATGACGCCCTATGGCAGTGGAACAGGTTTTATTATAGATAATCTTATAATTACAAATTCGCATGTATGCTCGGGGCTGAGAGAAGTTGTAATCAAAGCAGAGCACTTTGAGCGAAGTATTGCAAAAGTCATTTATGATGACCCCTATTATGATTTGGCATTTATAAAATATGAATTCAAGCAACCAAAAAATCCGCTCAAACTTGCCAAAAGCAATGTGGAAAACGGTGATACCACCATAGCCATCGGACACCCTTACGGTCTAAATTATACAGCGACAGAGGGAATAGTTTCCCGCGCAGCCAGACTTATGGGAGATCTTGAATATATTCAGATTGATGCTGCCATTAACCCCGGAAACAGCGGAGGTCCTCTGTTAAATGACAAAGGAGAAGTTACAGGCGTCAATACTTTCATTATTCAAAATGCAAATAATTTGGGTTTTGCACTCCCTGTGCACTATCTTCAAGATGCACTCACCGCTTTTAAAAAACTCGGAGTAGAAAATGTCATCAAATGTCCTTCGTGCAAAAATCTTATTCAAGAAAAAGATATAAAAAATGACTACTGCCCAAAATGTGGAGCAGAACTTGAAATAGCCAGACTCAGACGAAAAGGCTACACACCTATAGGACCGACAAAACTCATAGAAGATATACTGGAGTCCCTGGGCATCAATGTAACCCTGGCAAGAAGAAGCCAGTCATCCTGGAGAATAGACAAGGGAACTGCAAGAATCAATATTAACTATTATGAAAACGGCATTATTATAGGAGATGCCAAACTTTGCGGTATTCCCAAAGAAAACATTGAAAAGATGTATGATTTTTTGCTCCAGGAGAACAACAAACTCTCCTATTTACAGTTTTCTATCAATGAAAACAGCGTGTATCTTTCCTATCTGGTTGTAGACTCTTCCTTAACAAAAGAAGAAGGAAAAACTGCAATAGAAAAGTTAATCAAAGATGCAAATAAGTATGATAATATTCTCATAAACAAATACGGTGCCCTGCGACAGAAAAAAGACACTGAGGACTAAAGGAAAACATATATGACAAAATTTTTACAATTTGATTGTGATTTAGATACTTTTACAGAAGAACTGAAAAAACATCTCAATAAAAATAACAAAAAGATAGAAACCTTACTTGCACAGAAAGAAAAAACCTATGCAAACTTTGTCAAACCACTAGAGATGATGGATGAGTATCTTGAACAGTTTTTTACACCACTGTCTCATCTCAATGCTGTAAACAACTCTGAAAAAACACAAAAGGTCTATACAGAGGCTCTTCCTCTTATTACAGAGTATTCGACACATCTTTCACAAAACATTGAAATATACAATGCCTATAAAGAAATAATGCAAAAGGAACAGACATCCCTCAACAGTGAACAAAAAAGAGTTTTAGCATTAAATATTTTACATTTTGAATTAAGCGGTGCCCATCTGGATAAAAAAACAAAGCAGAGGCTTCAGGAAATAAACTTGAAAAAGAGTGAACTTTCCAATAACTTTTCTCAAAATCTGCTTGATGCAACAAATGCCTACGAATATATAATTACTGATGAAACAGATATAGAAGGTTTGCCAAAAAGTGAAATAGAAAATGCTAAATTTGAAGACAATGGTGTTATAAAATATAAATTGACACTGCAAATGCCATCGTATATAGCCTATATGACCTATGGAAAGAACAGAGCAATTAGAGAAGAACTCTACCGTGCCTATGTTTCACGCGCACCACAGAATGCAAAAATAATTGATGAACTGTTGGCACTGCGACAGGAGATGAGTCAGCTTTTAGGGTTCAAAAACTATGCAGAACTTTCTCTTGCTACAAAAATGGCCGAAGATACAAAAAGTGTTTTAGAGTTTTTAGAAAATTTACTTGAAAATTCAATTCCCCAGGCAAAAAACGAGCTGCAGGAACTGCAAAATATCGCGCCACACAAACTTGAAAGTCATGATACTTCTTACTATGCAGAAATATTAAAAAAAGAGCAATACGACATAGATGAAGAGGAGTATCGGCCTTATTTTGAACAAAAAAATGTTATTGCAGGAATGTTTACTTTTTTAGACAAACTTTTTAATGTTACATGTAAACAGGTGAAAGAGAAATTGTGGCATGAAAAAGCCTATGCCTATGATGTGTATGAAAACGACATCCTCAAAGCCCGTATTTATCTTGATTTAGAAGCAAGAGAATCAAAACGGGGCGGAGCATGGATGCATAACTGGCAAACACACTGCACAGATGAAACAGGCAAAAAACAGCTGGCTTCAGCCTTTATAGTATGCAGTTTTCCTCCATCAAATGATACAAATCCTTCACTGCTTCGCCATGATGATGTTGTCACTCTTTTTCATGAAACAGGGCATACTTTGCATCATATCCTGAGTGAAGTAAATGAAAATGAAGTAAGCGGTGTCAATGGAGTAGAATGGGATGCTGTTGAATTTCCTTCTCAGTTTTTAGAAAATTTTGCCTATGAGCCTCAGGTTCTCAAAATGTTTGCAAAACACTACAAAACAAATGAAACTATTTCAGATGAAATGATAGATAAACTGGTAAAAAGTAAAAACTTTTTATCTGCAATGGGAATGCTGAGACAATTGGAATTTTCACTCTTTGATTTTATACTGCATACCAAAGTTTATCAGGGAGATGAAGTACAAAATCTGCTTGACACCATACGGGAAAAAACTGCATTGATAAAACCACCAAGATACAATAAGTTCCAAAACGGATTTTCCCATATATTTTCAGGTGGATATGCTGCAGGATACTACAGCTACAAATGGGCCGAAGTTCTGAGCGCAGATACTTTTTACACCGTAGTAGATGAAAATATTTTCAATTCCTCTACAGCAAAAAAATATCAAAATATCATTTTACACCGTGGCGGTTCACAAAGTATGCAAGAACTTTTTCACGAACTGATGGGTAGAGATGCCGATACAATGCAGCTGTTAAGACTCAACGGTATAGTAGAGTGAGAGTATTCTTTCTTTTAGCTCTGCTCATCTCATTTATGTATGGAGAAACAACTTTGAAAATTGCAACATATAATATTGAAAATCTTTTTGATTTGCAACGAAACGGACATGAGTATAAAGAATATATCCCTAATGCAAAATCAAATTGGAATGATAAAAACTATAGGAAAAAACTTAAAAATATTGCAAAAGTCATCAAAGATATCAATCCAGATATCATTGGACTCCAAGAGATAGAATCTCTTCAGGCACTCAAAGATCTACGATATACTCTAAAAAGAGAAGGCGTTTATTACCGGTACTATAAAATTGCCAACTTAAAATCTACAACAATCAAAGTAGCCATTTTGAGTAAAATTCCATTTGTATATACACATGAAATTGCTGTCACCTCTTCCTACAGATATAGAAATATTTTAGAAGTGAAATTTAAAATAAACAATGAAGATTTGTATATTCTAATTAATCATTGGAAATCAAAAGCAGGTCCGGAAAGTATGCGTATCGTCTCTGCAAAAAAACTCAGAAAAAGAATTGAGGAACTGGGAAAAAACAAAAATATCATCGCACTTGGTGATTTTAATTCTGACTATGAAGAGTATGAAATTTTTAAAAGAAAAAGAAAACATAATGACACAGATGGAATAACAGGTATCAATCATATACTGGGTACTATCAAGTATCAGAATTCATCACAAAATATACATCTGGCACCTTATGATTTTTACAACTTATGGTATGACACTGAATTAGAAAAAAGATACAGCTATATCTATAGAGGCAAAAAAGAAGCAATGGACAGTATCTTAGTCACAGCTGCACTTCTTGATAAAAAAGGCATTGATTATAAACCACACAGTATTGCTGCTTTTGAAAAGCCCTATTTGTTTAAAGGAAAAGCAATTTACAGATGGCAGACAACCAGGAGCAGATTAAGACGCCATAAAGGCAAAGGCTATTCAGACCATCTGCCTGTTATAGCAGAGTTTGTTCTGCACTGAGACACCATTCAACAGGCTTTTTCTTATGTTTGATCAAATAGTCATTTGCTCTGGAAAAAGGCTTTGAATGAAAGAAACCTCTGTATGCCGAGAGCGGAGAAGGATGAGGAGATTTAATGACACAATGTTTTGTTGTATCAATTAGAAACTCTTTTTTTTGTGACGGGCCACCCCATAATATAAAAACCAAATGTTCTTTTTCATCAGAGAGTTTTTTAATAACGGCATCAGTAAACTTTTGCCAGCCAAAATCTTTATGGGAGTTTGCCTTCCCCTGTTCAACAGTTAAAACAGCATTTATCAACAAAATTCCCTCTTTTGCCCATTGTGTCAAATCCCCGTTTTTCGGATATTTACAACCTATATCATCAACTAACTCTTTATATATATTCTTTAATGAAGGGGGAATACTACATTTTGGACAAACAGAAAATGCAAGTCCGGTAGCCTGATTTGGACCATGATAAGGGTCTTGCCCTATAATTACAACTTTTACTTCAGAAGGGTTTACTAAATTAAAGGCTCTAAATATATTTTCAGAATTGGGAAACACAGTTTTTGATTTATATTCCAACGATACTTTTTTAAGAAGTTCGATAAAATATTCTTTATGAATTTCATCATTGAGAAAATTTTTCCATTCGTTTTCTAATAACATTCTCTTTCCATTTTTTTACAATTATATAGAAATAATACTATGGATAAGGTTAGTCGTTACATGTAAAGAGTGTCAATGATTGTAAAATAGTTAGGGAGTAAATAAAAATCTGATCAACTAGGCAGCGACCTACATTCCCACAAGTGAAACCTGCAGTATTATCAGCGATGAGAGGCTTAGCTTCTGGGTTCGGAATGGAGCCAGGCGTTTCCCTCTCTCTATAGCCACCTAGACAAGATCAGATATAAGGACATTCTAAGATGTACTTATATCTGATCTCATAAGGATCAGTTGAGTGAGTAATGAGTAAAAACTCATTAAAGTAAAATTGGTAAAATCAACAAAGGCAATAAATCCTAACTAAATAACTACTTTCAAATCTTTCTCTTATTTAATGTGTTACACATGAAAAAATTTAGTTTTTTCATTGCGTTCGCCCGTTAGGCATCATACACTAAATAAGGTAGTGAAGCAATTGTGTTCATTTAAGAACTTGTAAAAAGACAAACGTACTATTAGTACTGGTCAGCTAAACACATTGCTGTGCGTACACATCCAGCCTATCAAGCTTGTAGTCTTCAAGCGTACTTCAGGGAACGTTCATCTTGGAGTTGGCTTCCCGCTTAGATGCTTTCAGCGGTTATCTCATCCGTGCGTAGCTACCCAGCTATGCCCTTGGCAGGACAACTGGTGCACCAGTGGCACGTCCAACCCGGTCCTCTCGTACTAGGGTCAGCTCTCCTCAACGTTCCTACGCCCACGGAAGATAGGGACCGAACTGTCTCACGACGTTCTGAACCCAGCTCGCGTACCGCTTTAAATGGCGAACAGCCATACCCTTGGGACCTGCTCCAGCCCCAGGATGCGATGAGCCGACATCGAGGTGCCAAACCTCCCCGTCGATGTGAGCTCTTGGGGGAGATCAGCCTGTTATCCCCGGCGTACCTTTTATCCTTTGAGCGATGGCCCTTCCACACAGAACCACCGGATCACTATGACCGTCTTTCGACTCTGCTCGACTTGTATGTCTCACAGTCAGTCCGGCTTATGCCATTATACTCTACGAAGGATTTCCAACCCTTCTGAGCCGAACTTTGTAAGCCTCCGTTACTTTTTAGGAGGCGACCGCCCCAGTCAAACTACCCACCAGACATTGTCCTCGCACGGGATAACCGTACGGAGTTAGCTATCAGAATATTCAAGGGTGGTATCTCAAGGTTGCCTCCCCTGGAACTGGCGTCCCAGGTTCAACGGCTCCCACCTATCCTGCACATGAATATCCCAATAGCAGTGTCAAGCTATAGTAAAGGTGCACGGGGTCTTTCCGTCTTTCCGCGGGTAGGAGGAATTTTCACCTCCACTACAATTTCACTGGATCCCTTGTTGAGACAGCTCCCATCTCGTTACGCCATTCATGCAGGTCGGTATTTAACCGACAAGGAATTTCGCTACCTTAGGACCGTTATAGTTACGGCCGCCGTTTACTCGGGCTTCAATTCATGCCTTCGCTTGCGCTAAGCAATCCTTTTAACCTTCGAGCACCGGGCAGGCGTCACACCCTATACATCCACTTACGTGTTAGCAGAGTGCTGTGTTTTTGGTAAACAGTCGGGAGGGACTCTTTGCTGCGACCTATAAGTGCTTTGAGAAGCAAGTTCTCTAACACTACAGGCACACCTTATACCGAAGATACGGTGCTAGTTTGCAGAGTTCCTTAACAAGGGTTCATCCACGCGCCTTAGAATACTCATCTCACCCACCTGTGTCGGTTTACGGTACGGGCAACATTACATCTCGTTTAGAGGCTTTTCTCGGCACGACAGTATCAAGGGTTCTGGTCGCTCTCCGAAAAGATTGACCAGCCTGTCAGATCTCGGTCGAATGACGTGCGGATTTGCCTACACGTCGACCTACGTCCTTCGAGCCACTATTCCATCAGTGACCCCCTTTAACTCTATGCGTCCCCCCATCACTCAAACGATGTAATGTCGGTATCGGAATATTAACCGATTTGCCATCGTCTACCCCTTTCGGACTCGACTTAGGTCCCGACTAACCCTACGATGACGAGCATCGCGTAGGAAACCTTGGGTTTACGGCGAAGAAGATTCTCACTTCTTTTCTCGCTACTCATGCCTGCATGCTCACTTCCATCCGCTCCAGTACTCCTTACCGGTATACCTTCAGCGCTGAATGGAACGCTCTCCTACCACTTACAGTAAACTGTAAATCTAAAGCTTCGGTGTTTATCTTAGCCCCGTTATATTTTCGGCGCAGAATCGCTAGACCAGTGAGCTGTTACGCTTTCTTTAAAGGATGGCTGCTTCTAAGCCAACCTCCTGGTTGTCACAGCAACTCCACATCCTTTTCCACTTAGATAAAACTTTGGGACCTTAGCTGTTAGTCTGGGTTGTTCCCCTCTCGACATAGGATTTTATCACCCTACGCCTGACTCCCGAGGTTACACGTATAGTATTCGGAGTTTGATAGGGTTTGGTACCGCGGTAAGCAGCCCTAGCCCTGTCAGTGCTCTACCCCTATACGCTAATGCTCGAGGCTATACCTAAATATATTTCGGAGAGAACCAGCTATCACTGAGTTTGATTGGCCTTTCACCCCTATCCACAAGTCATCCCAAGAATTTTCAACTTCTACGGGTTCGGTCCTCCACTGGCTCTTACACCAGCTTCAACCTGCTCATGGATAGATCACTCAGTTTCGGGTCTGCAGCATCTGACTATGTCGCCCTATTAAGACTCGCTTTCGCTACGGCTTCTCGTTCGATTAACCTTGCCAGATACCACAACTCGCAGGCTCATTATGCAAAAGGCAGTCCGTCACACTTATTTAATAGTGCTCCGAATGATTGTAAGCCATAGGTTTCAGGTTCTATTTCACTCCGCTCACCGCGGTCCTTTTCACCTTTCCCTCACGGTACTTGTTCGCTATCGGTCTAGTAGTAGTATTTAGTTGGTTGGAGGGTGGTCCCCCCATATTCAGTCAAGATAACACGTGTCCCGACCTACTCGTTCCATACCTTAGTTCCACACAAATGTTTTCGCTTACGGGAGTATCACCCTCTATGCTCATCCTTTCCAGAATGTTCTGCTAACAAATGTGCTAAATGTATGCGCCCTATTCCAATTTCGCTCGCCGCTACTCTCGGAATCTCGTTTGATTTCTCTTCCTCTAGGTACTGAGATGTTTCACTTCCCTAGGTTCGCCCCACCCGAAGGTGGTAACGTGATTCGCACCACGTTGGGTCGCCCCATTCAGAAATTCCCGGATCAAAGCTTCTTGGCAGCTCCCCGAGACTTTTCGCAGCCTAGTACGTCTTTCATCGCCTCTACTAGCCAAGGCATCCACCTATGGCCCTTAATATCTTTTTATTCTATGTTGCGTTCACTACCTTATTTAATGTACTAATACACTAGACAAGATGAATGATCTGTTATTGTAGTTATTTAGTTTATAATAAATCTCTTTATTATAGTTGTTGACTTTAACAATTGTAATTTAATGATCGTTTGGTTTTTAAACCAAATATAAATTCTTATGTGTTTAAGAACTTATATTTAATTTAGAAACTTGTTTTTGAGATGAGTTGTGCTTAAAAAAGAAGCGAAGCATACTTTAGTATGTGAGTTTCTTTTTTAAGTGCAAATCACTCAAAAATGGTGGAGAATAGCGGGATCGAACCGCTGACCTCCTGCGTGCAAGGCAGGCGCTCTCCCAGCTGAGCTAATTCCCCATTTATAATCGTAATTCAAATGAACACAGATCACTGAAAACTAAGCAAGTAAGAGAGAAAAACTAATAAACTATCTCTGTGAGATTTTCTTTGTATGTCAATTCAAATGAATGATTGACTTTACTCTAGAAAGGAGGTGATCCAACCGCAGGTTCTCCTACGGTTACCTTGTTACGACTTCACCCCAGTCGCTAATTCCACCGTAAGCGGTAGCGCCCCGAAGGTTCGCTTCCCGATTTCGGGTGAAATCAACTCCCATGGTGTGACGGGCGGTGAGTACAAGACCCGGGAACGTATTCACCGTAGCATTGCTGATCTACGATTACTAGTGATTCCAGCTTCATGGAGTCGAGTTGCAGACTCCAATCCGAACTGAGAGACGCTTTAAGTGATTAGCTCCACCTCGCGGTATCGCAACACTCTGTACGCCCCATTGTAGCACGTGTGTAGCCCTAGCCATAAGGGCCATGATGACTTGACGTCGTCCTCACCTTCCTCCTCCTTACGAAGGCAGTCTCCTTAGAGTGCTCAGCTTAACCTGCTAGCAACTAAGGACGAGGGTTGCGCTCGTTGCGGGACTTAACCCAACATCTCACGACACGAGCTGACGACAGCCGTGCAGCACCTGTTTTCGAGCTCCCCGAAGGGCACCCCGCCATCTCTGGCAGGTTCTCTCAATGTCAAGGCTAGGTAAGGTTCTTCGCGTATCTTCGAATTAAACCACATGCTCCACCACTTGTGCGGGTCCCCGTCTATTCCTTTGAGTTTTAATCTTGCGACCGTACTCCCCAGGCGGTTCACTTAATCTGTTAAGTGCATCACCGCCCTGACTAGCAGAGCGACGACTAGTGAACATCGTTTAGGGCGTGGACTACCAGGGTATCTAATCCTGTTTGCTCCCCACGCTTTCACGCCTTAGCGTCAGTTATGTTCCAGGAGATCGCCTTCGCTTTCGGTATTCCTAGTGATATCTACGGATTTTACCCCTACACCACTAATTCCATCTCCCCCTCCCATACTCTAGGTCGGCAGTTTCAAATGCAGTTCTACAGTTAAGCTGTAGGATTTCACATCTGACTTGCCAACCCGCCTACGCGTCCTTTACGCCCAGTGATTCCGAATAACGCTTGCACCCTCCGTATTACCGCGGCTGCTGGCACGGAGTTAGCCGGTGCTTATTCATATGCTACCGTCATTTTCTTGACATATAAAAGGAGTTTACACACCGAAATGCGTCATCCTCCACGCGGCGTTGCTGCATCAGGGTTTCCCCCATTGTGCAATATTCCTCACTGCTGCCTCCCGTAGGAGTCTGGTCCGTGTCTCAGTACCAGTGTGGCGGATCATCCTCTCAAACCCGCTACCCGTCATTGCCTTGGTAGTCTCTTACACTACCAACAAGCTGATGGGATATAGACCGATCCCTTGGCGGAATCCATTTCCCGACTACTCTTATGAGCAGAAGGAGTATCCGGTATTAATCATCGTTTCCAATGGCTATCCCGGTCCAAGGGGCACATTATCTATATATTACTCACCCGTGCGCCACTCGTCAGCATAGTAGCAAGCTACTATCTGTTACCGTTCGACTTGCATGTGTTAAGCACGCCGCCAGCGTTCATTCTGAGCCAGGATCAAACTCTCCATAATTGAAACGAGAAGGAAGCAAGTTCCTTCTCTGTGTTAACACTGGGTTTCACTCAGCGTGAGGCTCAATGCACTGGTGCATTTTTGCTTTAGCTTTATGAAACCCACTATAACATTATAGAAAGATAAGTAAACTTATTACTGATCTTTTGCCCAAGATTATTAAATCATTGGCTTTGTTATTTTAAGTCTTAATAAAACTGCTTAAGGTCTTATTACTAGACTGTATAGTTATCTATTACTATTAAGGGAACCATTCAGGTAAACCTGTATGGATTTCAAAATAGAATAGACGGTTGTTGTTTATTAGTTATTTCTAAGTAATTTATCTTTTTAACTCTAAAGTCAAAAAGTCTCTTACTTGCTTAGTTTTCAATGATCTCAAACATATTCAGCGGCTTCAACTCGAAGTCTCTTTAGGCCTTTTAAACAAGGTCTCTCTGTTTGTGGATGGGAATTATAGGAGAGTCTTGCTTAGAAAGCGCTTAATGTTTGGCGGGTTTTTGAAAAAGTTTTTGAAACTAATTTTAATAATATTTTTTCACTGTATATTTACAAGATATGTGCATATCCTGTTTCCGGTTCTATTTTAATTACTATCTCATTCTTATTGTTGGCACTTTTTTTTGGATTTATACAAATCTCCGAACAAAGTTTTATATAAACTGCTGAAGTTGTAATTCTATCTCCCGCAGAATTTAAAGCAGCTGCTGAAGTTGAACTTGTATTTCCTCTATAGGGTCTTCCCATATAATCAAATAAAATTCTTCTTGCACTTGACCCTGTACTGCCACCGCTGACAGTAATATTTTTAACAGCATATTTTTTACCGATATTTAATTCATTTGAAAGTTTTTTTGTTGCAGAATTGTCAAAAGAACCAAAAGGCACACCAATTAGATATTTATTTTTTTTGAGAGGATTTCCTGCAACTTCTACATCAGTATATGTACTATTTGCACCAGGATTCCCATCATATGCTCCACCGACTTTAGCAGGAGAATCCGAAAATATCATGTAGGAGTTTGTTCCGGCAGCCGTAGAAAATGCCAATTGCCATTTTTGCCGAAACCAATATGGTTCATTCCGATCAAACTTATCACCGATAGTTGCCAAGTGTTGTGTATATCTTATATGAGAAACCAACTGTATTGCAGCTTCCTGTAAAGGATTGGATCTTGTTTTTGGAATTATTACTGCTGCCAGTATACCAATCATTACTACAACAAAAACAAGTTCTAAAAGTGTAAATGCTTTTTTCATACTTAGAGTATATCAAAATAATTGCAATTTTTAAGAAGAGGAGAAGGAAAGAGAGTCAGACAAAGAGATGCACTCTTTGTCTTAAAAAAATAATTAAATTTTTTCTGCTTTTTTTACATCGTATAGAATATCATCCATCGGATGTCTGTACATTGGCATAGCAAGACGTTTTTCATCAAGAACATGCCCGATGAAACCTATGGAACGACCAACAATAAAGAATGAATTGAGAGTACCTGATTCGATAAATTCATTAATTTCTTCTTCAGAGTATCCCAGTGCTCTCCACATATCAACCATTAAAATACCTATAGTACCGTCAACATTTAAGATAAGATTTTCTTTTTTACTTGTTGTCAAGGCTTCAACAGTTTTTGCATAATCCAGTAGTGGCGTACTTGGAAAATGTTCTGCTGCGTAATTCATAAGACCGGTTACACGAAGATCCGGATTTTTAAGAGATTTAATACGGTGACCGATACCTGGAATTGGCACCCCTTCACTTTTCATATATGCTAAAAACTCTTTTGGAGAAAGATTGTTGTCATCAGCATATTTAAAATATTTAGCCGCACCGTCAATTGCACCACCAAATCTCGGACCAATTGTCAATAAACCGGTTACAAGTGATTCAACAACTGATTTACCTGCGCGTGCTGTTACTTTTGCATTATGCGCACCAGAAACCGCAGGACCGTGGTCTGCTACTGTTTTTATAACAGTTTCTATAAAATCTGTAGCCCATTTTGGATACTGTTTTTTAAACCATAGAAGTGAAATAACATCACCGATACCTTTACCTGTATCTGGAGTTGCAACAGATGAAATAGGGAAGCCTGCATATGTAGCCTCTTCCCCTCTGTCATCAGAAATAGTACAGATAAAGTTTTTAGAACGGCGCATTTTAGGAATAACATTGATTTCAGGCTCTTCAATCTCTCCTATAATTCCTTTTGTTTTTAAATCATCATAAACTTCCATTATCGTTGCCGGTAAATCGTTAAATGTAGCCGGTACATGTATACCTGCTTCAGCCATCGCTTTGTTTTTAGCTTCGGCAGTTTCACGCTCAGCATTTGCAGAAGCACCTGCATGTCCGAATTGAACACCGGAATCATAATATTTAGCGATTGTACCTATACACCATGCGATGATTGGTTTTGTAATTTTACCGGATTTAACGGCTTCGATTACCTTATACTCTTCAGTACCACCGACTTCACCGAGTAAAATTAAATATTTTACATCCGGATTTTTTTCCATACGTAACAGGTTGTCAATAAATACCGAACCGACAAATCTGTCACCACCGATAGCAACACCCTCAGCAATACCGTCAGCATTCAGTGCAATAATATTAGCAAGTTCATTAAATAAACCACCAGAACGCGTAACAAGTCCACATGAGCCTGCACGGTGAAGTTTTGAGTTGATAATATTTTCGATAGTACCACCGATATTGGCAATTTTAAATGCACCCGGAACTATAGCACCAACAGTTGCCGGACCAATTACAATAACATTTAACTCTCTTGCATATGCGTTCATTCCGCGAGCAAGTCTTTCTGGAATTCCCTCAGCTGTGATCATGATTGTTTTAAATCCGCCAAGATTTAATGCTTCCATTGTTACATCATATGCCGTTCTGAATGATGCAAAATTTAAAAGTACATCAGCCTGTGGCTGCGCAGCTTTTGCCTCTGCTGTACTTTTGTAAATAGGCACCATAATCTCATCTGCACCCCAAAAAAACTTTTCAAATTTGTTTGAACTTGTAGGTGCGACTATTGCCGCAACAGATGGTGTTTCTCTCTTGATTGTGTAATCATAGTCAAGCATTCTCTGGATAGCAGTTTTATTGTTATTCCAAAAAATTGCTTGTGTATCTCTAGTAAATAATTTTCCCATCTCTTCTCCTTACTTCTCTTCTAATGCCATACGCACGATGTCTGTCACATGTGTTTCCGGACCATATACTTCAATGTTTAGACCTAATCTGTCAGCAGCTTCTTTGATGTCTTTTAAACCTTTTTCATAGTTTGGACCACCACGTCTGACATAAATTTTTATACCTACATCTTTCATTTTATCAGCGTAATTTTCAAAAGCCTGAATAATACCTGTAAATGTTTTTGCAACATCTGTAAAGTTTGCAATCGCTCCACCAATGATTAAGATTTTATCACGCCCTTGAGGATCTTTTTCTCTTGTCATTAAATCAAGAAGTGTTTCAGCATAAAATTTTGTTTCACCTGTTGTTGGACCACCTGAGTATTCACCATAGTTCGCTAAATCTTCAATACCCGCAAAATCAGCAATAGTATCAGCGTATACAACTGAAGCACCACCACCGGCAACCATAGTCCAGATTCTAGCTTCAGGTTTCAGTAGTGTAAGTTTGAGTGAAGCACCTGTTTTTGCATCTGCTTCCTCGATTGCTTCAACTTCCGGAGATTTTGCTTCCATACCAAATGCAGTTGGATATTCAACATCACCCCACTCTTCTACCATCATAAATCCGGCAGTATCATCCAGTTTCGCAACCATGTCTAAAAGCTCAATTTTTGTTCCTTGCATAACAAATGGATTGATTTCAAGATATGCAAAATTTAGTTCACGATACGCTTTAAAGAAACCGATTGCAAATTTTGCAAAATTTTCTTTATCTTCTTCTTTTACATCTGCAGGAATATTTGCTTTTATTTTTTCAGCGATCTCTTCTTCTGTAGCAGTAATTGGGAATGCAACTTCGGTAACTTTTTCATCCCATCCCTCTTCAACTTCCATACCACCTTCAGCTGACATGTAGAGAACATCTTCATCGCCTACCACAGTTGCTGAAATATAATACTCTTCAGACTGATCATGCGGAGTAAACGGCTCAACAATAAAGTGAGTCAATCTGTCTACTTTTGGCTCACCTGTCGGAGTATCTCCCTCAAATGAAAAATAAACTGCCACATCTTCTTTCGCTTTTTCGTCAATCCATGCGGCTGCTTTTTCTAAAGTAACATCACCCGGTTTTTGATCTTTAAAAAGCACTAAGTTATTTTTACCACGTTTACCAAACAGCATATCCGGTTTTACAACTAATGGTTTTTCTTTTAACCATGGTTTTTCTTTTGCGGCTTCAAGTAGTTCCGCACCTGATGTCACCAGAACCGTCTCGTATGCATAAGTGAAATCTGGAAAGTATTTATTCCAATGTTTTGCTAAAATTGACTTCGCGTCATATTCTCGTATCGCTTTTTGAGCCATAGAAACTCCCTATTTTGATATTTGTGGATTATTCTATCATAAAGTATCCAACAAATATCTTTGGTTTATATTAAGCATTAAATAGATTTATTTATTGTTTATTTTAGTAACATTAGCCTTATACAGTATTTTATTTTTGTAACGTATCGTAACATCACTTCTTATACTTGAATGAGGTTGCAGTTCTTGTAAAACATTTTCATCACATTTATCAATAAAATAAAATTTTAATCTTTTTTGCATATCCTGGCTGGTTTTCACACACGATATATTCATTGCTTTTAACTTGGTTGCAAGTTTTTTGGCAATATGCATTTTATATGCAAAATGTTTTTTTGGATTGTCTAAAAGTAAATACAGTTCTTTGTTAAACATTACAATTAAGGTATTAAAAATTAAAAATACAAAGGCCAACACAAATATTGCTCTGTATCTTTTCCTGAAGTTTGTCAGTCTTACCCTGTATGAATGTGCAAAAGTTTTTGCCGCCAAGGGCAGCGCTAAAATCAGATAAGGTGCAAATAACTCAAGTTCAACACGTTGTCTAAATGACAGGAGTAAAGAAAACAATAAGGCAGTTGATGCTATATACCATATTTTGTCATTCTCGTCATTAAGGTAACCACGATACAGCGTATAAAAAATATATATAAAGATAACAGGGGTAAAAATAGCACTGTAAACTCCGATTGTATCTAAAAAATGACCACTTGGCACACCCGATATATTCAAACCGTAGATATAAACAGATAAGCCTGCTAGAAAAAGATTGTATAAAAACAATATTTTATTTTTTTGAAATAAATAAAATATTGCAAGTCCTACAAACAAATAAACAAAACCCGCATCTAAAAGTGCATACAGGAATAACAACATATTTACATAGTAATCATTTAATTTTTGACTTACATATATATACAAAAATAATCCGAAAATAATCAAGCCGGCATAACTGACGACAAGAGCAGCACTGACAACCCCAGGCAAAAGTACAAATACTGCTACTAACCATAACCTGTTTCTCTCTAATGCCAAGTATTTTGCAGAAATGGCATATAAAAGCCATGCGCTTAAAAGATGTAAAAGTATCATCACAAACCGTAATGCAAAATCATTTTGTCCAAATATTTTTAATGAAAGTTTCACTAGTTGCTGTAAGAAGGAAGCATCTCCGTACAAAAGTGATGCTTCAGAGGGAGAGATGGAAATTTGTGTAGTTAGAAAAATTAGAATAGATGCATCCAATCCAAGTATCAGGAATAAGATGATTCGATATTTCATAATTTTAGAAAATTTCCAATAATTTCATGTCCGTATTCACTCATTATTGATTCAGGATGAAACTGCACACCGTAAATATCTTTATCTTTTATTTTTAATGCCATTATTTCATCATCATCCATACTGAAGGCTGTCGGTTCGATACTCTCCGGTATGCTCTTTTTATCAACTATCAGAGAATGATAACGTGTTGCCGTAAATTCATCCGGCAGAGTGTCAAAGAGTTTACACGGAGAGTGTTTAATCTTTGATGTTTTACCATGCATCATATTTTTGGCACGTACGATATCTGCACCAAAAGCCTGTGCAATACTCTGGTGCCCTAAACATATACCAAGAATCGGCAATTTGTCCTGAAAATAATTTATCACCTCCAAGGTTACACCTGCTTCATCAGGAGAAGCCGGTCCGGGAGAAATTATAATTTTTTCCGGATGAAGATTTTCTATCTCCTGCACACTCATCTCATCATTGCGTATAATTTTCAAATCCGCTCCAAGTTCCCTGCAATACTGAACAATATTGTATGTAAAACTGTCATAATTGTCTATCATTAAAATCATATTCTCTTCTACCCCTAAACAACCCCTGAATTTCGGGATTTTAAAAAATCATATACATTTACAAAAAGGTAATTTCTACCCTATTTCTACCTCAAAACTGTTTATAGATCGCTATTATACATTTTCTATGATTGTTTTTGGATTAAATAACGGATGCAACATGCAACAAAGTTGCAGCACCCTCTGTATCATTTGGTTTTTATGTTGAAAGAAAATATGCAACAAGTGCAACAGTTGAAATGTTGCACTTTGTTGCAAATATGTTTACAACACTTTATGGCTTTACAAACGAACATACAAGAGATTGTTGCATGTTGCTAATTATTTAACCAAATGGTAAAACTTACCTTTTTTATAAATTTTCCCTATCGTTATCAGGCCTTCAAGGATCTCTTTAAGACCATCTTTTTGTGTCACATGTGAAGATGTTGTAATATCTCTAATTAAAACTGCACCAACTCTATTTTCCTGTTTTCCACGATTTGCCACCCACTTTTGAATCAACTTAAACTATTTTGAAATTCAGCCATATAAAGCATCGTAAAATCTTTGCTGGATTTTTGGATTGTCAAACGAACTCTAAAATTTTGCACTAAAAAGTAAAAAAAAGTTACAATTTGAAACTTAAACCACCTCGGTTTTTTCCTTGTCTTGAACTAAAGATTTATCTTCAATCTTATAAATATCTGAATTTAAAATTCCCTGTTCTTTTTTCTCTTTTAGTCTATAGCTGTCTCCTTGTATATTGATGATATGTGAATGATGCAAGAGTCTGTCAAGAATTGCAGTAGTGACCACTTTATCTCCGGCAAATATCTGTGTCCATTTACTAAAGACAAGATTGGATGTAAGAATAGTTGAACCTCTCTCATAGCGTTTAGAGATAATCTGAAAAAAGTGATTAGCTTCCTCCTTGTTCATATTGAAATAGCCAATTTCATCGATGACAAGTACAGATGGGTTTGTAACCGATTTTAAAAAAGCATCATATTTACGCTCTTTTTTTGCTTTTGTGGCGTTATGTAAAAGCTCAGAGATAGTAGTGAATTTTGCTTTGTATCTGTGTTGTACCGCTTTATATGCCAAAGCAATAGCAAGATGTGTTTTACCTACGCCACACTGACCAAGAAGAATAATATTTTCATTTCGTTTGTAGAGAGCTCCTCTATTTGTTTACGATTGACACCAACTGAGAAAGTGTAGTCAAACTGCTCAAGTGTTTTTATTGCAGGAAATCCTGCAAGCTTTGTCAAGGTGCTTTTACTTCTATCCATTCTGTTGTTATATTCCCGCTGCAACAGCTCTTGTAAAAATTGTACATACTGCCACTCTTCCTTTGCTGCAGTTGCAGCAACAGTATGAAACTCCTCTGCTATTGTAGAGAGTTTCAATGATTTGCATAATGAGAGGATCTTGGTTTCTAATGCCATAGTGCACCTCCTATTTGCATTGGTGTTGTCAATGCCGGTAAGAGTGATAGAAACATTGCCGCTGGTATTAAATCGTCATAGGTTTGCATATCTCTATTTGGAATATACAAAGAGTCAATTTTACAATTGTCTCTATTGAAGTATGATTCTTTTTTTGCTACACTTTTGATGATAACCTTTGGATGGATGCCACCATAAGGTTTAGGCAGACAAAGCAAGTGGGGTTGCTCCTCTGCAAGTAAGTCAAATGGTCTTTGCAATGTTGTTTGATGTATCCTTATGTTGGCAACATTCTCAAGCCATTTTAAAACCTCTGCATTTGCATTTTCAAGATTTAGTTCATAATACATCATAGCAAGATGCACTTTAAGGGCATTGGGAAAACTATATCGAAAATAGTGATTAAACCTTTCAACTTTTCCTTTCGTCTTTGGACGATATGGTCTACACACTCTTATTGTAAATCCACAGTGCTTTGCAAAGTCTTTAAAGAGAGGGTTGAGTTTGTGTTTGCCTCTTCCATATACATTGCGTTTAATAATGACTGTGCGCATATTATCGTATAGACACTCTAGTGGAACGCCTCCGAAGTATCTAAATGCATTCATATGGCATGCAAGCAGTGTCTCTATCTTCTCATTATCGACATACTCAACATATGATGCTCTTGAGTATCCCATTGTAGCCACAAAAGGAGAGAGCTTCTCTTTGGGAAACTCGACCCAATCAACTTGCATCTGTTTGGCTGGCTCTGTTTCAAAGCGGATAAGTTTCTCATCATTTTTTATACGCTCACGCAATTCATATTTCTGCATCACCTGCTGAAGCCAACGCAAGCTTCCTTTATACCCTCGCTTTTGTATCTCTGCATAAATAACAGTTGTTGGAATATAAGACTCTTCTTCTTTTGCAGTCTCTAACATCTTCGCAATATCTGGAAGAAAAGGATCTACAATATTTTCCACAGGTGTTCTGTTAATAATTGGAACATATCCATCTGGAAGCTTGGAATATTTACGAACTGTCTCACGACTAATCCCTAGTCGTCTTGCCACCTCCGTCTTGTTTAAGCCCTCTTCTAAAAGTTTTTTGATCATACGAACCTGCCTTTTATCTAACACTTGACCCCTTTCAAAAAAGATGAAAGAGAGTCTATCAAAATTAATTTGATTTTTTAAGGTTTATGTTTAAAAAGTAACTTTGAACTCATTTACTTTAGTGCCAATTTTAGCAGTTCGTTTGACATTTAAAAATTTATCTGTTTTCTTTGTGTATAACTATATCATCATACCCCTTGTAAAAAGTATAATTTTGGTTAAACTCTTCAGCAAAAACAGTTTTTACACTACTTGTCATTTTTCACCTCTTTGTATAGTTTGTTTTTTACATATTCACTCAGACTTTTGATAGTTCCATAGCCTAAATGTTTTTTAGATATGTTAGTTAGGGAGACTCCAAGTTCATGTAACTCTTTTATCTTCTCCCTGTCTTTATCATAGATGCTGCCTTGAATCGTACCTTTAGGCTTACCAAGTTTAATCCCTTTGGCTTTTCTGGCTTGTAGAGCTTCTTTTGTTCTCTTGCTTATAAGATCCCTTTCTAACTGTGCAAAGGCTGAGAAGATATTTATCTGAAAATCTGTAAAGGGGTTTTGCTCATTTGGTTTTATAAAGAGCTGTTCTTTGAGTATATGAAGGTTTACACCTTTTGCTATGAGTCTGTTTACAATCGTTACAACATTCACAACACTTCTGCCTATTCGGCTTAGTTCTGAAACGATTAAGTGATCATCAGCCCGTAGAGACTCAAACAGTTCATCAATCTTTCTATCTTCATCTTTTTTTCGACTGCTCATTTTCACTTCGATAAACTTAACTTTACCAAGTGAATTTTTGTTTGCATAATTTAAAATGGAGTGTTGTTGGTTTTGCAGATCTTGCTGGTCCGTACTGACTCGAATATAACCGATAGTTTTTGCCATAATTGTCCTCATTTACCTGTTAATATAATTATAACATAAATTATTTAATATTTTTACTTTTTATATACCCTTTTATAGGTAAATAAAAATAACTATCTAATGTTTATTAAAATGTAATATTATTGGAGGTCTGTTTTCATGATTTTAAGTGTAACAAGCAAGTCTTCTATATGCTCTTGACAGATACTAAAGATAACCTCTGCATCTAAATCAAAATAGTGATGAGAGATAAAGTCTCGTATCCCTTTAATCTTTTTCCATTCAACTTGGGGATAATTGCTTAAAAGTGTTTTATCGGTGATGTGGTCTATATTTTTTAAGCTCTCTCCAACTGCTATGAGTTTCATACAGATACTGTCAAGTTTTTCCTGTCCCTCTTTGGTATGGGAAAAATCATCTTCACATTTTGCAAAAGCGCATCTCTCTTGAACAGTCTCTATAGCATCTATGATTTGATCTAAAATATCAATAATGAGTGTTTTATCATACATAGATACCATCTTTTTCAATACGTCTTCTAAGTGCCATATTCATTTTATCTCGCAGACGCACTACATCGACTTTGGTATGAAAAGAGTTTTCTAACTCCTCTTTAAAGTCATAAAGTTTGAAATAATCACTCAAAGGAGTTTCAATGGCGATATCTACATCACTGTCATCTCTGTTTTCATCGCGTGAGTAAGATCCAAAAAGAGCGAGTTTGGAGATTTGATACTTTTGCATAAAATCATCTTTATGCTCTTTTAGATAAGTAATAATTTCATTCTTTGTCATAGCAAACCTCCTTTTTTATTGTAGTGATTATATCATACTTTGGTGACTATGATTTCTCGCTGTATTTTGAGTAGCCATTCTCATAGCGATATGTTGCGATAGCAATAACAACTACTGCAAGTGTAAATACACCAAGTATCAAGTTTAAATAAAAATCATCTCTCATGAGCTGCTCCTGCTAAAAAATATCATTTAAAAAGTTTTTTGCTTTTTGCATATTCAACTCTATCAAAATCACAAGCAAAAAGAGTCCGCCTATAAAACTTGCAACCAACTGCATGTTTGAAAAGAGTGCTATCAATGCTAGCAAAAAGAGTAATATTAAAAACTGCATAAGATATTTTACCGTTTTTCACATGAGTTTCAAAATAGCAATTTAACACTAAAAAGATACTAATTGCGCACTAATTTTCAGTTTTACTGTCAAACGAACTCTAAAATTTTGCACTAAAAAGCAAAAAAAGAGCGTAAATATGATGCTTTTTTAAAATCGGTTACAAACCCATCTGTACTTGTAATCGATGAAATTGGCTATTTCAATATGAACAAGGAGGAAGCTAATCACTTTTTTCAGATTATCTCTAAACGCTATGAGAGAGGTTCAACTATTCTTACATCCAATCTTGTCTTTAGTAAATGGACACAGATATTTGCCGGAGATAAAGTGGTCACTACTGCAATTCTTGACAGACTCTTGCATCATTCACATATCATCAATATACAAGGAGACAGCTATAGACTAAAAGAGAAAAAAGAACAAGGAATTTTAAATTCAGATATTTATAAGATTGAAGATAAATCTTTAGTTCAAGACAAGGAAAAAACCGAGGTGGTTTAAGTTTCAAATTGTAACTTTTTTTTACTTTTTAGTGCAAAATTTTAGAGTTCGTTTGACATATTAGCTTCTTTATTCAATTCAATATTCTCACCTGTTCCAAGCAGGACTCCTATCCATTGTGTATTTTGATTGGCATCAAAAATAATCTTTGCCATTATTGTTAAAGGAATGGACAAAAGCATGCCTACTATGCCCAAAAGCCATCCCCAAAACATCAGTGAAAGAAAAACTATCAGAGTGGACAGTCCTAAACCTTTTCCCATAATTTTAGGTTCAACAATTGATCCTATGACTATATTTATAACACTATACAACACCATTACTGCCAAAGCGCTCATGCCTCCTAGTTGTACTAAAGTAATTAAAACTGCAGGAATAGCTGCAATTATTGAGCCTATATTTGGGATAAAGTTGAGCATAAAAGCCAATACTCCCCATAAAAAGGCATAATCTGTACCTAAAAAATAGAGACTCATCCATATGATGGCACCGGTAAACAATGAGATGAGTGCTTTGAGTACCATATAGTTTTTTATTTTAGAAAAAATTCTTTCTATATGAGCCATTGTCTCTTGATGTCCGTCAGCCAGTTCCACTTTTTTTACAAAATACTGTGATTCAAGCAGCATAAATATTACTGTTAAAATAATGATAAAACCATTTGTAAACATAGCACCCATACTTTGAATAATACTTGTTGCGAATTTCATCGCCTGTTTCATATTTATCAGGTTTGCGATATCTTCAGTTGAAATTTCTATGCCGAAAGAAGCGGTATAGTGTGAAATAAGCTGATAATATTGCGCAAGTTTTTGTGCATATGTATCAATATTGGCACTAAAATCATGCACTGAATTGCCTACAAGTTTTGCAATCAGCGCCAAAAACAGAATAAAGACCGTTATTACCAAAATAACTGACACAATATCCGGTATCGATTTTGACTTAAAATAATTATACAAAGGAGAGAGGATAATGGCAATAAACAAAGAAAGTAAAAACGGAATGATAATGACTGATGCACTTTTTATGCCTGCCAGAACAATCACAACACTTGCCATAACTATAAAATAATAGCCTATTTTATGCTCTTTCATAAGTTCGCCTTTAAGTTTTTATCTCTTTCTGGTTTGTAATCTGCTGTAAATAGTTTGAAATATTAATCAGTGAAAAAGTGACTAAAAAAATCATTAAACCTGGGAAAAAACTCACCCACCAGGCAATGTCGATAACATCTTTTCCTCCACTTAGAATTGTCCCCCAGCTCATCTGCGGGGCGACAATTCCCAATCCCAAAAAGCTCAACCCTGATTCCGCCAAAATAGCACCGCCCACACCGAAAGTAAAACTTACAAAATAGATCGGAGCCAAAAGAGGGGCATAATATTTTAAAAGTATTTTTAATATATTCACTCTTGCGATGTTGAGTATTTTAATATAAGGCTGGGAAGTAATCTTAAAACTCTCAGAGCGTATCAGCCTGGCAGTTGTCATCCACCCTGTAATTGATATGATAACAATCAGAACCAAAGCAGAAGCATTGACATAACTGACCAGTGCAAGCAGTAAAAAAAATGTTGGAAATGTCAAAAACAAGTCAACAATAATAACAAATGTTTTATCTACGCTTCCTTTGAAATATCCGGCCATCGAACCCAGAATCAGTCCAATAAAAGAAGCGATAAAAGCACTCCCTACCCCAATAACAAGAGAAACCTCTCCTCCGGCAATAAGCCGAGCCAATATATCCCTTCCCAGCCTGTCCGTGCCTAAAGGGTGCATCAACGAAGGCGCCAACAAAATTGCTTTTGCATCTAAAACATAGGGGTTGATATGGTATAGTTGTGATCCGAAAAACGAAAACAGGAAAATAAAGATGAGAATAAATATACTGAATTTAGGCATAAAGCTATTGTTTAATGCCTAAAAGTGTCTGCATCATCTGATCAACAGTAGTAATCACTTTTGCCGCAGCACCATAGGAAGTCTGATACTTGATGAGATTTGTCATCTCTTCATCAATACTTACTTTTGTAATAGAATTATACTCCATCTCTGTCGCATTAAATTGCGTAGAAACAGTTTCATTCCTTGTTATGGCTGAATTTGTTGAGATGCCTACATAGGTACTGGTAATATCAAACATTCCGTATGTTGTCGTATCATACTGTTCATTTCCTACCTGAAATTTATAAGATTCAAACTGTTGCTGAACCATATCAAGGGCGACTCTGTTATCACCTGCATTGGATGAATAGCCAGCATGTAATTGTGTCGGATTGTTCCTGTATTGTGTATTTAGACGAATATCTCTTGCATTACTTCCTTCAAAAAAGGAACCAAGCCCTATAGCACCTGCAAAATTTGTTCCTGATGCAAATGTATTATCAGGTAAGTTGTCAACAACGGCAAATGTATAACCTTGCGAATTGGCAGCTGCATTCATACTGAGTTCAAGTTTTATATCACCATTCGCATTGGGTGCATAATTAAAAACCATATAATCATCAACATCATTATTGGCATTTGCATCACTGTTGTCATCTTTATTTGCGATGATTTGTCCCTCAATTGAGTTGGAACCACTGATACCCGACATAGAAGTTGCAGCATCAATGTTAATTGTCCTTTTTGCCACTTCATTGCCATCTATATCATACACTAGCACATCAAAAGAACCGGGATTAATATTTAAAGGGGAAGTCACCAAAGGAGTTGCCGGATTAATATTGATGTAATTTGACTCCATTCGGGATCTGGCACTTTTTGCATACAGGTTATTTGTTGATTCAATGAGGCCCTTGGCAAAAGCATCAAGATCTGAAACAACATTTTGCAATACACCATCTGTTGGCATGCCACTTGTTGTATCTATAGCCCGACCTCTGAGATTAAAAATTGCTCCTATCTTTCCATTGTTTATCTCTTCTTCCATAGGGATAAGTGTACCGTCCTGTCTTTCATATGAGAGTTCATAAAATCCATACGGATTATTCCCTTTTTCAATAGTGAACGGATGATATGTACTGCCGTCAACAAGATTAAAACCATTAACACTAAGCGTATAACTTCCGGTTCTTGTATTTGAATTGGAATCTATCTGAATATTTGATTCTAACTGTCCTTGATTTACTTCAGCACCTATCAGCCTGGATAAACTTCTTTCTATAACATTTCTTTTATCCCGTAAATCATTTGCAGTGTATCCTCCGCCCGCTTCAGCCACATCAATGGACTTATTGAGATCTGCCAACTGCTGAGCCAGGCTGTTTACCTCAGTAATGTTAACATCAAGCTGGTCATTTACCTGCATTTGTAAATTTAAAACCTGGTTTTGTGTTTGGGTTATATGCTGTGTCAGCGTTTCGGTCTGTTTTGCCAATGCAACTTTGATGGAATCATTATTTGGATTATCAGCAAAAGTTTGCCACATATTATAGTATTCGGCCAGATCCGCTTTAATACCGACACCATCTATTTCAGGAAAATATGTTGAGAGTTCTTCAAGTGTTTGTCTTTCAAAATCACTGTATTCTTTATCTGCAGAAACACTGCTGTATCTGTCAAACACAAAATTGTCAAATACTCTTTTGATATCCTGTATTTCAACGCCATTTCCAACATTTCCTGCACTCGTAATCAAAGGATTTGCAGCTGAAGTTATCACTCTTTGACGAGTATATCCTTCATTTTCTGCATTTGCTATATTGTTTCCTGTTGTATTTATCCCGACCTGTGCTGCGCTTAGTCCGCTGTATCCGATGCTGAGTGTATTAAAAATTGAAGCCATTTTAAACCCTTACTTCCAATATTGTAGAGTCTTTGGATGCAACCTTGTTGTACCCCTGCATTTCAGTCGGCACCAATCTTTCCAGGAATGTATTGTAT
This sequence comes from Sulfurimonas sp. SWIR-19, assembly GCF_020410885.1. Taxonomy (GTDB): domain Bacteria; phylum Campylobacterota; class Campylobacteria; order Campylobacterales; family Sulfurimonadaceae; genus Sulfurimonas; species Sulfurimonas sediminis. The sequence continues at coordinate 1,740,372 of NZ_CP084578.1, forward strand.
AAATTACTCACGACAACTACTAACTTTGCATACTGTTTATTTACTGTTCTGAGTTCTGATAAGCTTTTTTTCAGTTCATCCAGTAGCTGATGCTGTGTTTCATCTAATAGTTGTGGCAGTTCGACATCCGGATGGGATGTAATTAACGCAGAAATTTCATAATCTATCATTGCTTTTTTTGATTCAAAGCTTTTTAGTTTTTCTTCTTTTATGGAGAGTCTTTCAAATTGATGGTCATGTTGCGCTTTTTGGATATCTTTGATATCTGATTTTGTTATTGAAATTAAATCTTCTAAATCCTGTAAAGCACTCTGCAAATGATGACTCAACATGCCATTCTCCTGTTAATTTATTTCTAAAGTAACTCATCTGCCATTTTTTTAGATAATGCAGACAAATCTACTTTGTATTGTCCTGAGTCTATAGACTCTTTGATTTGTTCGACTTTACTGCTCTTGTTTTCCATAGCAGTGACTGAAGTATTCTCTTTTTTTTGTGTGTTTGAAAGTGTACTGTTCATATAGGCACTTCCCAACACTGAATTATTTACTTTTGAAATCATAATTCATCCTTTATATAATAAGTTTGTTTTATTGCTATTGTTATATCGGCAATAACCGGAACTTATTAAGTTGATTTTATGAATTCTTTTGAGATAAATAATCATAAAGCATTTGCGAAAACCCGAAACTTCCGGCACTTGCTTTAGAAAGCTCATCTCTGTACATTGATTTATATATTTTATCTCCCGGATCATTTTGTGATGAAAAAAGATTCTTCTCATCTTTCATCGCATTATCCATCAGCATTTTTACTATAACAGCTTCAAAAGCATCTGTCTGCTCTCTCAGAGCTTTATCCTGCGCCTTTTCATCAATCTTGGGTATTGCTTTATTTGCTGTAGCCATTTGTGTCTGGGCATTGACAGTATTTATTGCGTAACTCATCATATCACCTTCAATTCTGCAGATATACTGCCTGCACTTTTCATCGCTTCAAGTATAGATATAATATCTTTTGGTGAAGCTCCAAGTTTTTGCAAAGATCTTACAAGATTTGCCACTGTTGTTGTTCCCTCTTTGGTATAAACTTCATTCTCGTTTAAACCGATAACCAGATTATTATCAACACTCATTGAACCTGCAGGCTTTGAAAGCTTTTTCTCTTCAACAATTTTTATAGTAATATCTCCATGTGTTAAAACTACCGGTTTGAGTTCTATATTTACTCCAGCAACAATTGTTCCTGTTCTTTCGTTTATGATGATTTTGTCTTTTGGGTGATAATCCATGTTGATCTCTTGAACCTCAGCCAAAAACTCTATCATAGAACGGTTTTGTGGACATTTCAGTTTTATACTTCTTGAGTCCATAGCTATTGCTAACTGTGTATGATAATAATCATTGATTGCCTTTTGAATTCCAACAGCATTCCTGAATCCTGATTCTTTAAGAGATAGTGTTGCATATTTTTGATGAAAGAGGTCAATATTGATTTCTCTTTCAATTATCCCTCCGTTAAAAACAATTCCTGTAGTAGGGTGTGACGCATTTCCTGCACCTCTTGTGTTCAGTCCGCCTATACTGATGGCTCCTTGTGCCAAAGCATAAATTTTCCCGTCAACCCCTTTTAAAGGTGTCATTAAAAGTGTTCCCCCTTCTAGGGATTTTGAGTCTCCTATAGAAGAAACGGTCACATCTATTTTATCACCCTGTCTGGCAAAAGGTTTCATAGTAGCGGTTACCACAACAGCAGCAACATTTTTTGACATGATGTCAATTGGATCCATATTTATATTCATTGCACGAAGCATATTAGAGATAGACTGAAGAGTAAACCTTGAGGTAGTCCCGTCTCCGGTTTTTTTCAATCCGACGACAAGAGAATAGCCTATAACCTGATTGTCTCTGACGCCTACAATATTTGACACATCCGATATCTTTGTTGCATAAAGAGTAGAGAAAAAAAGTATAAACAGTAAAATAAATTTCATTGGCAATCCTTACATGTAAAGATAAACCAGCAAATTTTATTCCATATTATTGTTTATGAGGTATGTTAACGTGGTATTACCAAATTTTTTTGATTTTTTTACCTTGTATATACCTAAAAATTCAGGAATCTTTAGACCGCTCATATGTTCCACAATAATCATCTTTACATGTAAAGCAGGCAGTTTTTCTATAAGTTTCATAGTTTTTTCATAAATCTCTTCCATACCCTCACGGATGCTGAACGGAGGGTCTATGTAAAAGAATGCATCTTCATTCGATTTTTTCAGTCTTGAGAGAACTGACTGAATATTTTCAAAACTGTCTCCTGCAAAGACTTCACAGGCAGATGGGTCTGTCTGTGAAATATTTTTTTGCAGTGTTTTTACTGCTTCCTTGTCTTTTTCCATAAAATATATTTTTTTTGCACCACGGCTGAGTGCTTCAAGGCCTATTGACCCACTCCCTGAAAAAACTTCAACAAAGTTTGCATCAATTATCTCAAATTGCAAAGTATTAAAAAAAGATTCCAAAACTATAGACTTGGAACTTCGTGTAGTGACTTTTGAAGGGAGCAAAAGTTTTTTTCCCTTATATTTTCCTGCAATAATCTTCTTGCTCAGTTGTTTACTTTTCATAAAATGCTTTCACCGCTCTTAAAATATTTTTCTGATACTCTTTTGTTAATAACTCAATTCTTTTTTCCAATACTTCAAAGTTCATTCTCTCACTTGTGTTCTCATCTTCAGACTGAATATTTGTACTCTCTGGATAGAGTTCATTATATTTTTTTTCCAAGGCCAGAATAAGCTGTGACTTTGAAAAAGGTTTCAATAAGTCTGCTCCTTCTTTCGTTGAAATATAAAAACATCGGCGCTCATTCAAACACTCTTCATCACGAATGATTATGTCACTTTTTTTTGATGAACTTAAATACTTTGCCAAAAAAAGTTCTAATGACTTTTGCAAAAGCGGAGACTGACATTCAACAGCTACTTTCATAAAACTATCCTCTCAAATAATACTCAAGCGAGTACTTTAAATCTTCATCTAAATCTTCCAGAGACAACATCCAGTTCACATAATTACTATCATACTGGACTATCTCTTCTATATATTTTCCCATATATTTTCCAAAGGGAAATTTTTCTAAAAGCACTTTTTGAAAGCTTAATTCTTTCATCTTTTCTACTGTTGCATACTCAAGCAAATATTCAAACAGTAATTTTGTTACAAATACATCATGGAGTGCATTATTGGAGCATAAAGCATCTTTAATTCCATACTTCTGTTTAAGTGCATCCTCTTGTCTGTACAGTTTGAGTTCATAACGTAAAAACTGTAATGAAAACTGTTCACACTCTTTGATAAGATGTTTGGTGACTTTTAATGTATCTATTACATCCCCTTGCCATTGCAGACCCGAAACAGCAAATTTTTTCAAATCGAATTGTACATTATGTGCAATTAAAGTATTTTCAAAAGTACTGTTTTTTTGTAATACTTCATATACTTGCGTCATTTTAAAAGGTTTTTTGTCTTTGATCATTTCATTTGTAATATGATGGATACTTGAAGCTGACGGCGGTATTTTTTTTCCTTCGTTTATAAGTTCGTAAAATACCTTTTCATCTTCTAATAATGCAACAGAGCACACAACATCGCCTGCTTCAATCCCTGTAGTCTGCACATCTGTAAAAAATCAACATTTTTTTACCTGAACTTTTTTACATTTTACACTGAGTACAATGAAAGAAAAAAAACCGGCAATTAGAATAAATATATGCAGAACATACATATTAAACCATGTAAACACACTCTCATATGAACTAAAAAGCTTCATAACGATCACTGCCACAATCATTTCTCCCGCAACTGTCCATATCATCAGCATAAACCATTTTCGCCATACTTTCAATAAATCACCATATCCAATCTCATCTATAATTTCTCCTGTTTCTTCTTTCGGACAACCCAGCAGGACAAACATATATCCTTGTATGCATTTATTAAAAATATATTTCAGACTTCTAAATAAAACAATCAAAAGCGCAAAGTTCCATGACACCATAAACCAGAATTTAAATATAGTCAAAAGTGCCATTTTTATTTCACTGTCCAATGTACCTGTTCCCTGGCTTATATATATCACCAGTGTTATACAAGCGGCAATAAAAAAAGTCAGCAACGCTGTATACAATGTCAGTTTTAGCGCCCACTGCAACCATATAGAAAAATAAAACCTACTCATTCTCCTGCCCGAATCTATTTAGCATGTCATGATAATGTTCAAGTGTCATAAAACTTTTTTCAAACCTGTAGCGAATGACAAATTCCACTACCTTCTCTTTTAATTCAGTGGCAACATTCTCAACTCTTCCAAAATAAGCCAAAGAGATATTTTTACTTTTTTGTATTGCGTTTTTGTCATAATGAATTGCTAAAATCTGTAAATATTTTCCTTTTTTAATTGTACCAAGATTCTCCTCATTGAGCGATACACCCGAAAGGTTCACAGCTTTAAAACGAAATAAATCTTCAAATTTTGCTACTTTTTTATCTATATCCAGCTCCCCAAACAGCTTTTGTAATATTTTTAAATTTTGCTTTCTCGCCGTCTCATAACCGGAAATTTTATGTGTTAAATGTTTCAATCTGTCTAATGCGGAACTCATCTGTAAATCCTTTAAAAAATTAAGTATATCAAAAATAAACTGTTTATATAATCATATTAATTAGATATAATACCAATTATAAAATTTATGAAAATATAAAGAGACCTATGGATTATTTAAAAATAAAAAATGGTGCTTCACTCGAAGGTACTATAAATATCTCAGGTGCGAAAAATGCATCTTTACCTCTTATTGCTATGTGCATACTAGCCAAGAACAGTGTACATATGAAAAATTTGCCACAGGTTGTAGATATAAAAACGCTTTTAAAGCTCCTGTCAAATCTCGGTGCTACCTGTGAATTTTCACAAGACAGCGTTATAGTCAACACACTGGATCTGCACGAAACAAAAGCCACCTATGATATAGTAAAAACCATGCGTGCTTCTATTTTGGTTTTGGGACCGATTTTAGCACGTTTTGGACATTGTGAAGTCTCTTTACCCGGAGGATGTGCAATTGGACAGCGCCCAATTGATCTGCATCTTAAAGCCTTGGAACAGATGGGGGCAAAAATAGCTATCAAAGCAGGGTACATCGAAGCAAGAACGCCAAATGGTTTGCATGGATGTGAAATAATTTTTGACAAAGTCACCGTTACAGGTACGGCAAATATTGTTATGGCCGCTGCCCTTGCCAAAGGAGTAACAACGATTACAAATGCAGCCAGAGAACCTGAAGTTGTCCAATTATGCGAAGTACTCAATGCCAGCGGCGTGAAAATAAACGGCATAGGCACAGCAATACTCGAAATACACGGCACAGACGGAAAACTGCTCAATATCAATGAGTTTTCTATCATTCCCGACAGGATAGAAGCCGGAACATACCTTTGTGCGGGAGCCATAACAAAATCGCAACTCACATTGACGAATGTTGAACCGAAACATTTGGGCGCAGTTTTATCCAAACTCGAAGAGATGGGCAGTACTTTTACCCTCACAGACACTACAATTACAATTCACCCTGCCGCGCATATCAAACCCGTTAAAATTGTGACACAGGAATATCCCGCATTTCCTACGGACATGCAGGCACAGTTTTTGGCACTTGCTACACAGGCAGACGGTGTTTCAATTATAGAAGAACGGCTTTTTGAAAACAGATTTATGCATGTCAGTGAATTACAGCGTATGGGTGCCGATATAACATTAAACGGTCATATTGCAACAGTGAGTGGAAAAAGCAGGCTGTGTGGAACTGATGTCATGGCAACGGATTTACGTGCATCAAGCGCATTGGTCCTTGCTGCACTTGTTGCAACTGGAGAAACACATGTGCACCGCATCTACCACCTGGATCGTGGATATGACTCACTTGAGAAAAAACTTTACCAAGTCGGCGCCAATATACAAAGACTTAAAGAGTAAGTTGCTTACCCTACTCTTTTCCTACTCTTTAAAAACTATCATCTCATATAAACTTTTTTTCGTGACAAGTGACTTTTCGGGAGCAACAGAATGCGCATTTTTAGCTACTTCAACTTCGTGACGAAGTTCTGCTATCTCTTTTTCCATTGCATCTATTGTTTCTTTCAAATTAAGAATAATATCCACACCTGCCAGGTTCACACCCAATTCACGTGTCAATCGCAAAATTAATTTAATTTTATCAATATCCCGTTGCGAGTAGAGTCGTATCCGTCCGTCAGAACGAGATGGATTTATTAAGTTTTCCCTCTCATACTGTCGTAGAGTTTGAGGGTGTATATCTAATATTTTTGCAACAATGCTTATCAAATAAACCGGTTCATCATAATGGTGCATAGCGATACCCTCCTTTTATACTGTCTTTGGTAATTTTTCTTTCATAATTTCTACTAATTCAGGATCCAGATCTTCAACTTTTGGTAATACAATATTTGCTTTTAGATACAAATCTCCTCTTTGTTTCGTTTTACGATTCATAGCCCCCATACCTTTGACACGAAAGCGTTGTCCGTTTTTCGTATTTTGCGGTATTTTGAGTTTAATCTCTTTTTCCAGAGTCTGTACAGATATTTTGTCACCAAAAAGTGCCGCATACAAAGGCACATCAATAGTTTTGACTAAATCATCCCCTTCTCTCTCATACTCCGGACTCGGTGCGACATGTATACGCAAAAAGAGGTCGCCGACTCTGCCGTTTTGCGCATGTCCTTTGCCTTTGACACGCATTCTCTCACCGTCTTTTACACCGGCAGGAATTTTGATGTCAAAGCGCTCGCCGTTTACTGAAACAGAGTGAGAACCACCTAAAATTGCTACGGCAAACGGGATGGTAACATTTGCTTCTATATCAAGGTTTGGTTCTTGATAGCGTTGTCCTCCGCCAAATCCTGAACTGCTAAAACCTGAGGCTCCGCCTCCTGCACCGCTAAAGCCGCCAAATCCGCCGCCACCTGAGAACATTTGACGCAGTATTTCATCAAGGTCTACATTCCCACCCTGACTTTGAGAAAAATCATGGAAATTCTGACCACCGAACATTGCATCACCGTACTGATCATACTGTGCTTTTTTCTCTTTGTCACTCAGCACTTCATAGGCTGCGTTAATTTCTTTAAATTTTTCTTCCGCACTCGGATCTTTATTGACATCCGGATGATATTTGCGGGCTAACTTTCTGTAGGCTTTTTTGATTTCTGATTCACTTGCATTTGGAGATACTTCCAATGTTTCGTATAATGATTTGCTCATATTTATTCCTTCTAACTTATTTAATTATTATAGATTCTCATTAGTGGAATTATATCATATTACTTGAGTGTATGTCAATCAAGGTAAAGAAACCTTGATAGATTTAATGTAAGAAGTGGCGGATACCTGAAAAGTAAAGACTCATACCAAATTCATCGGCTGCGGCTATTATTTCTTCGTCACGAATAGAGCCTCCTGGCTCTATAATGTTTTTGACCCCTGCTGCCGCGGCTGCATCAATAGAGTCACGAAACGGAAAAAATGCTTCACTTGCAAGGGCTGCACCTGTTACGTCAAGCCCCATATCTTTTGCTTTTTTAAGCGCACACTGTGCAGCGTCTACACGACTGGTCATCCCCATGCCGACAGCAACCATTGCGGAATTTTTCACATAGACGACACAGTTTGATTTTGTCAGGGATGCTACCTTATAGGCAATTTCAAGATCTTTCATCTCTTCAGGTGTTGCTGCATTTTTACTCATAAGTTTTGCATTTTTCACTTCATCATCCTGCACCTTGTCCGCATCCTGGAAAATAAATCCGCCGTCTATGTGTTTAAAGTCTTTTTTATCATTCGCCAAAATTAATTTATCCGCACCCATCTCAAAAAGTTTAATTCTTTTCTTTGCTGCAAATACTTCCTGTGCTTCTTCGGTAATACGTCCCGCTATAATCACTTCAATAAATATTTCATTCATTTTCTCAGCAAGCGCTTTATCAACTGTACCGTTTACTGCAACTACACCGCCAAAAGCAGATACCGGGTCACATTTGAGTGCTTCTGTATATGCTTCGAGTAATGTATCTTTGATTGCAAAGCCACAGGGATTACCGTGTTTTGAGATACAAACAGCATTTTCATCCCCAAAGGCAGCCGCAATTTTAACCGCACCGTTTAAATCATTTAAGTTGTTAAAACTTGCTTCGCCTTTGAGCGTCTTGAAATTATTTGAGAAATGTTTGTCAAACTCATACAGTGCACCTTTTTGATGAGGATTTTCACCATAACGGGTGTTCATTACTTTATTGCCGACTACAAACTGCTTTTCACCAAAACCTTCGTTAAATCGCTCATTCATGTAATTAGCTATCATAGAATCATAGGCTGCAGTGTGCTCATAGGCTTTTATCATAAAACCTCGGCGAAACTCTTTTGTGTTTTTTTCATTTTCAATCGCATCTATGACAAGATCATAATCATTTACATCTGTAACAATAATAACAGAATCAAAATTCTTAGCAGCCGAGCGTACCATTGCCGGACCGCCAATGTCAATGTTTTCTATAATATCATCAAAATCATCAGTCCTCTCAATTGTCTCTTTAAAAGGATACAGATTGACACATACCAGATCAATTGCTTCCACCCCAAGCTCTTTTGCCTGATCTAAATGTGACTGTTTGTCACGACGATGCAAAATCCCACCATGAACAAAAGGATTCAAGGTTTTCACTCGCCCTTCAAAGCATTCCGGAAACTTTGTTATCTCATCAATTTCAACAGCATCCACCCCATTTTCTTTCAACAACCTGTATGTTCCGCCGGTAGAAATTATCTCATATTCGTTTTTTACCAATGATTTACAAAAATCTACAACACCGTTTTTATCACTTACGCTTACTAACGCTCTTTTTTTCATTTGACGCCTTGATTTAAAATATTACTGCTATTTTATCTAAATAGAGTTTAGAAGATGGTAAACTTAAAAAAATAATTTAAGGAAGCTATAATGAAGCAAAATATTGCCATACTCTGTTCTGGCGGAGATGTCTCCGGCATGAATCCAGCATTGAAAAGATTTGTTGAATACAGTTTACAAAATAATTTAACGCCCTACTTCGTGTATGACGGATACGAAGGACTGATTGATAACAATATTCAAAAAGCAAGTTATTGTGATGTTTCGGGCATTATTAATCGTGGAGGTACTACAATAGGAAGTGCCAGAAGCAAAAGATTTATGCAATCAGAGTACAGAAACATAGCAAAACAAAACCTTGATGCGTTACATGTAACAATGCTTATTGTTCTTGGAGGAGATGGCTCTTTTCGTGGTTTACATCAGTTTTACAAAGAGCATAAGATAAAGTTTTGCGGTATTCCCTCTACTATTGATAATGATATTTCAGGCACAGACTACTGTTTAGGGGTAGATACGGCACTCAATATGATAAAATTTTCAATAGACTCCATCAGAGATACGGCATCTTCTTTCAAAAGAGCTTTCGTTATTGAGACCATGGGAAACAAATGCGGCTACCTTGCGCTTGTATCTCATTTGACATCCGGTTCTGAGCTTTGTTTAATTCCTGAAACAGCATATAATTTAAACGAATATGAGCAAAAGTTCAAACAAGAGATACAAAACGGACGAAGATATTTTATTGCTATTGTAGCAGAAGGGATAAAAGAGGATTCTAAAGAAATAGCACGATGGTTTGAAGAAAAAATCGGCATTGAATCAAGAGTAAATGTGCTTGGTCACCTGCAGCGCGGAGGAAACCCGACAGTAAAAGACAGACTTATGGCATATAAATTTATTACATATGCGATAGATGCTTTACTGGATAATAAAAATGAAACTATAGTTTGTTATACAAAAGAGGGGTTCAGGTATAAAGAGATTAATGCAGTTGTGAATACACCCTATCAATTAGATGAAGAGCTTATAAAATTTATAAACTCTCCAAAAGCAACCGAGTGACTAGAAGTCACCTTGTGCAGCACGGGCAGGAATTCCTTCCATTGCGTCTTTTACTTTTAAAGCAGCTTCTAGCATTTTTGGAGGTAACGGGTATCCACCGTGAATTGCAAGAGTCATATCCATACTGATTAAGAAGGCATCTCCATTACCATAACGAACATACATAATTCTACATGGCATAAAACCACCATAATATCTTGAATAATTTAAGAATATTTTTGCAGTCGTAAGGTTACACAAAGACCAGATTCTTGCTTCTGCCACTTCATTCGGCTTAGCATCCTCTTTTGTATACATTTTCACATAACCAGTCAGTCTCATGTTGTACTCTTCAGTAAGTGCCGCAATTGATTCTTTTACATCATCACCACTCACACCTTCTTCAACTTTCCACTCTTTCATCATAGCGCGCGCAGGATCACCATACTTTGTAACCTTTGTGAACATGTCATCATATGCAGGCATCGCTTTGTCATCAAGCTTATATTGCTTCGTTACTGCAACCCAACCCATATGCATTGTAGAACATCCTGTTGCAAGAAATGCAACACTCAGTGCAATTATTGCAGTTAATATATTTTTTTTCATTTATCTTTTCCTTTGTGATATTTTCGTGATTATTATATACTGAAAACAATTAAAGTTTTATAAGTTTTAGCTATTACTACAAATCTTGTTCTATGATTTTCTTGAATGTATGAAAATAGTTCTCTTTAAGTTCTTTCATACTCATATTTACATCATTTATTCGAACATTCTCTCCGCCGACTGTTCCAATCTTTTCAAAAGAGATTGCTTCACGCATCATTGCTTCAAAAGCTGCACAGTTTTCAGGTTTTACTTCAATAATTGCACGACTCATGCTCTCTGCAAAAATATCTCTGTCATCCGCAACACTCATATCTACATCACAGCCAAGTCCGCTTGTAGCAGCCATTTTGGCAAGTGCTATTGCCACACCGCCGCTGCTTGCATCTTTTGCACACTCCAGTAGATGTTTTTTGTTTGCTTCTATGACCAAATCCCAAAGAGCCAGCTCTTTTTTGTAATCAATATCCGGTATAACACCCGCAACAGTATTGTAAAGTTCTTTCATATATAAAGAACCGCCAAACTCTGATTTACTTTCACCAACAAGATAGAGTGTATTGCCCTCAGTTTGAAAACTTGACATAAGCACATTGTTTTCATCATCATTCACACCGACTGTTGCGATAGAAGGTGTCGGAAAAACGGAAACACCGTTTGTTTCATTGTATAATGAAACATTTCCACCGATAACCGGTGTAGTAAGCTCGGCACATGCTTCTTTGATACCTAAACATCCCTCCCCAAATTGCCACATAACTTCAGGATTTTCAGGATTTCCGTAATTAAGACAGTCAGTAATGGCAAGCGGTCTTGCACCACTCATGGCTACATTACGCCCGGATTCAACAACAGCTGCCGCTGCTCCCATTTTTGGATCTATATAACAATATCGAACATTACAGTCAGCTGACATTGCCAAAGTTTTTTTGTTCTCTTTTACGCGAATGACTGAAGCATCGAGCATTCCGCCGTTTTTAACGGTATTTGTCTGTACCATAGAATCATATTGTGTGTAAATCCATGATTTGTCAACTACTTCCATAGATTTTGTCAGTTTTTCAAATGCTTCCTGATTTGACACTCTGTCAAAATCATCAACACTTACTTTGTGAATATCATCAAGGTAAGCAGGTTTTTTCATAGGACGGTTTAATTCCGGAGCTTCTTCGCTCACAGGATCAACCGGGACCTCGGCACATTTTTCTCCTTGCCAAAAAAGTTCCATTTTTCCGGTATCTGTTACTTCGCCTATAACAGCAGCATCGAGATCCCATTTTTCAAAAATATCTATAATTGCCTGTTCTGAACCTTTTTTGGCACATAAAAGCATACGCTCTTGCGATTCGCTGAGCATAAAATCATAAGGAGTCATATTTTCTTCACGAGCAGGAACCTTGTCAAGGTGCATAATCATTCCCGAACCTGAACGTCCCGCCATTTCAAATGAGGAAGAAGTAAGTCCGGCAGCTCCCATATCCTGGATTCCGATGACATAATCTGTTTTAAAAAGCTCCAGACATGCTTCCAAAAGCAGTTTTTCGGTAAAAGGATCCCCTACCTGAACCGTCGGACGCAAAGATTTGCTCTCTTCGGTAAAACTGTCCGAACTCATAACAGCTCCGCCAAGACCGTCACGACCTGTTTTAGCACCTACATAAAGAACCGGATTTCCTGTCCCCTCTGCCTTGCCGTAAAATATTTCGTCACTTTTTGCAATACCCAGAGTAAAAGCATTGACAAGGATGTTTCCGTTGTAGCACTCATCAAAACTGGTTTCACCGCCGATGGTTGGAACACCCATACAGTTACCGTAACCACCGATTCCCTCAGTCACACCACGGACCAGATAGCGTTGATGTTTGGAAACATCATCTTTGTTTAAAACATTACCAAAACGCAGTGCATTCAAGTTTGCAACAGGACGGGCACCCATTGTAAAAACATCACGCATAATTCCGCCGACACCGGTTGCCGCACCCTGATAAGGTTCTATAAAACTCGGATGGTTATGTGACTCCATCTTAAAAACTGCTGCATATCCGTCACCAATGTCAATAACACCGGCATTTTCACCAGGTCCCTGAATAACCCATGGTGCTTTGGTAGGAAACCCTTTTAAATGGACTTTCGAAGATTTATACGAGCAGTGTTCACTCCACATGGCTGAAAATATACCCAATTCAACCAAATTCGGTTCACGTCCTAAAATCTTTTTAATGTGTATATAGTCTTCTTTCGAAAGCTTATGGTTGGCTAACTGTTCATCAATGTTTTGTAATTGTTGGCTCACGGGGGTTTCCTAAAAATTGGTTTTTAAAAATGAATTATATCCAAGCAATGGTAAAAGTTGTTTTAATGAAAAGAAAAATCACTTTTTGTGCGAATATTCTTTTTCAGAGAAAAGATATTTTTATACTCTATTTTTTCAATTTCATACTCTTTTATCTGATTTGGCAACTTGACTTTGACCTCGTCACCTACGCTTTTGCCAAGCAATGCTTTTGCTATAGGAGAATGAACGGATATAAGTCCGTTTTCCGGTTCGCTTTCAAGCACACCGCATAAAGTATACACCTCTTCTTTATCGGTTTCAAGATCAACCAATGTAACGGTGCTTCCAAAAGAGATACGTTCATGTACATGTAAAGAGGGGTCAATGATTTGTGAGTTTTGAATCATTTTGTTGAGATAAAAAAGCCTTTTGTCAATAAAACGCAATTTCTCTTTTGCGGCCTGATAGTCAGCATTTTCACTTCGATCACCAAGCGCGGCAGCGACAAGTTTCTCATGCGCCACCTTGGGTTTTTCAACTTCGAGCAAATATTTAAACTCTTCTGTAAGTTTATCATACCCTTCGATGCTCATAGGTTCTTTCATCAACTGTTGTTCCTAATGCTCGTACCCTATAATATAATATGTTTCTTTATTTGGCAACTTGTCTGTTTTTACCTTGAATTTTCTACTGAAATGCTGTATCTTTTCATGTGCTTCCTGCGCTAACTCAGGAGTAGGTGATTCTACTTTTATTTTAAAGTAGTCTTTTGTATTGGATAAAGCGACATAGGCATTATTTACTTTGAGATGATCATTTAGATCCAAAATATGCTTCTCTATTTTTTCATATCCTGGAGTATTTTTTTGAATTCTTTTGAGTTGCTGCACTAAAGCTTCATTTGGTACATATCGCAGTTGCGTCAACATTGCATCATTTTGCATATCTGTTTCCTTGTAAAATTTTTATGAAAAATAATAACAGTTTTTTGTAAACAGATATAAAGAACTGTTACTGCTTCAGTATGTATTTAGCTATTGAGACTATAATTACACATAGGGTTTTTGAAGATACTCTATTAAAGACTATATTTTACAAGAGAGAAATTAAATGACTGAAGATATATTAAAAAAAATCAAACAACTCCCACCGCTTCCGGAATCTGCTCTTCAAATAGAGAAAGTTTACAAAGATCCAAACTCTACATTTAATGATATGGCAAAAATTTTAGAAAAAGACCCTCTTTTGACAGCCGATATCCTTAAAGCGGCAAATTCGCCTCTTTACGGTTTTTCCAGAGAAATAAATGCTATCAGTCAGGCAGTCGGTCTTTTTGGTATGGGTACTGTTCGCGGATTTGCATTAGCTTCGATCGTGAAAAAAAGCTTTGCACTGGATCTCTCTCCTTACGGTATTACAAATGAAATGTTCTCTGAACTCTCAAAAAAACAGCATGCGCTTACTACTGCATGGTGTCTAAAAAGAGAAAACAGGCTCATGGGTATTTTATCGCCTGCTGCCTTTTTGGTAGAAATCGGAAAAGTACTTATCGCACAGCAGATTATAACAGACAAAAAAGAAGCAGAGTTCAAAGCAGCTATGCAGGAGTTACAGGATGTTGAAGCTGCCGAAAAAGAGATTGTAGGCGTAGATACACCTGAAGTCAGTGCTACAATATTTGCACAATGGAAATTTGAAGAGGGACTTGTTGATGTTATACGCAACTGTCAAAATCCTGACGCAGCCAAAGAAGAAGATAAAAAAGCTGCACAGATTCTTCATGTAGTACGTATCACTGTTCCTATAAACGGCATAATCACAAACGAGAGTATTCAAGCTGCAAAAGAGTTAATAGAAAAATATGGACTTGATATGGAGAGTTTCGATCAAGCCCTGGAACATATAAAGAGTTAAATGCATTGAAATCACTACTTATACGCCTCACTCATGGACTCAATGAACAAGACATCACCGAAGAAGAACTCCCTGTAGTACGCGAATGGCTTGCAAAAAAATACCTGACACACAAACATAATATATATAAATTCAACTCCAAATACCGTGCCGGAGTTCTAGGACTTGTCCAAAAAGGAACAGCATATTTACATGTAATAGGCGAGAATATTAAAGACCTCTATATCAATGAAAACAATCTCGGACTTGCCAATGAAGGGGATTTGGTTATTGCGCAGAGACTTTTAGGCCACAGAGGACAACCAAGTGCCAAAATAGTAGAGATAGTCGGAAAAGAACAGACCTACAGTGTCGCCTACATTATAGAAAAAGAGGGACGTAAATCTTTGGTTGATCTTAAAACCGAGTATCCCGTCGGTGCTGAGATGTCAACAGAAGAGCTCAATAACTATGCGGTGGGTGACCTTTTTAAAGTTGACAACAATGAAAATAAAATCATGGAAAAAATAGGCAACATCAAAGACCCGAAATCTGATGAGAAAATTGTCCTTGCCCAGTTTAACAAGCATGATGCATTTGATGAAGAAGTTTTAAAAATCGCCCGTTCTTTCAAGCCTGTTGATGCTTCAAAGTATCCAAAAAGAAAAGATTTAAGAGATTTGACATTTTGTACGATAGACCCTGTGACTGCAAAAGATTTTGACGATGCCATCTACTGGGATGACAAAAACACAACCCTCTATGTTGCCATCGCAGATGTCAGTGAATATGTCACACCTTTTGGTCCCATAGATACCGAAGCAATTTACAGAAGTTTTTCTATTTACCTGCCGCACCGTTCTATTCCTATGCTGCCAAGAGAGCTCAGTGAAACCTTATGTTCTTTGCAACCTCATGTTGACAGACTTGCCTATGTATTTGAAATTAAACTTGATGTAAAAACTCTTGAAGTCGTAAAATCTGAAGTTTATGAGGCACTTATGCACTCTGACAGAAGATTTAACTATGAAGAGATTGACCTCTTTTTAGAAAATAGACTGCAGGCAAAAACACAAGAAGAAAAAGAGATATTTGCCTGGATAAAAAAGCTCAAAACAGTCACAGACAGATTGCGGGCAAAACGTCTGCAGGAAGGTTTTGACTTTCACTCTACAGAAATAGAGATGACTCTGGATGAAAATACAAACCTTGTAGCCACAACCCTTGCCCAGGAGACTCCTTCTCACGGGCTCATAGAAGACTGTATGCTCTTAGCGAACAAGGAAGCGGCAAAACGCTATAAACGGGGACTTTTTAGGATTCATGAACCGCCAAGTCAGGCAAAACTTCAGAAGCTTTATCAAGAACTAGCCGGCATAGGCATACATGTAGAAATTAAAAACACTATCAAAGAAACGATAGATTCCATCCAGAAACAGGCCAAAGAGATGGGCATTGAAGCAGAAGTGGATACCCTCATTATTCAGTCTCAAATGCAGGCAAGATACTCCCCTGTAAATGTCGGACACTTTGGGCTGGGTTTTAAAGAGTACACCCATTTTACCTCACCCATCAGAAGGTACAGTGATTTAATTGTGCACAGACTTTTAAAAGCGATTAACAGAGGCGACACACAGGAACAGTCTTATGTTTTAAGAAATATTGAATCACTCAGTATGGCTATCAGTGAAAAAGAGCGTGAAGCGATGATCATAGAGTCCGAATACAAAGCACGCAAATATGCAAGATGGGCAGAGCAGAATCTGCACAAAGAGTTTAAAGCAAGAATCACGAGCACAGATCCGGAGCTGCGTGCAGAGTTGCATGATGAAATCATAGGCGCAAGACTGCATTTTACCTCGGGTGCGGATGTGACACTGTTTGAAGATGTCATTGTTCGAATTGATAAAGTCAATATAGCAAAAGCACGAATATATGCCTCGGTAGTCGGGAAAATAGAAAAATAATGTATAAAAACGAGTTTGACAAACACATACAGAACAAGAGTATCTCCAACAGCTTTATTTTTTTTGGAGAAAGTACCTTCTTGATAGATATGTACACAAAAATGCTGACAAATATAGAAGAAGCAAATATACTCAGCTATTACCATGACGAATATGATTTTAACTCTGCAAAAGCACACCTTTCGCAGGGTTCGCTCTTTGGAGACAGAAATATCCTTGTTATAAAAAGCGAAAAAAAAATTCCCAAAAAAGAGCTTGATCTGTTTTTATCATTATGTGACAAAAACAAAGAAAATATTTTTGTTTATGCCTATTATGGATCAGACCATAAAACCTACAATAATAAAAAAGCTTTTGCCAAAACAAATGTCATGAGTGTAAGATTTTTTCATCCAAAAGAGTATGAAGCACAAAATATTATTTATGCACTTGCCCAAGAAAAACATGTCAATATTGATAAATTTACAATTTCTCATCTGCTAAAAATTCACAATGGAGATGTTGCGCTTGCATCGAATGAAATAGAAAAGTTTCGTGTTTACGACAGAGCTATTACAACTAAAGATGTTGACAATCTGGTATATGGACTTGCAAGTATCAATCTTGACGACTTTATAACAAAACTGCTTGACAAAAAAGATTTTCGTCCTGATTTACTCAATATACTGGAGCATGGCGAAGATGAAATAAGAATTATTACAGCAATTACCGCCTATTTGACGCAGCTTTATATGTTTAACATATATATTCGCATAAACGGTGCACCCAATGCTTTAGAAATTTTAGGTTATCCTGCACCCTCTTTTGTAGTAGAACAAAAAGCCTCTGCAGCGATTAAGATAAAACCGCAGACATATTCAAAACTGCATGAACTACTCCTAAACAGTGAGCTTCAGATGAAAAGTTCAAGTGGTGACAAAAGCGCAATTCTCTTTTCAAGCTTAATCCGATTACAAAAACTGCTTTAGAAAACTATTTTTAAATATTTGTAGTGTATAATCCTATTATGAATAATTATACAGATATATTACGTCAACATCATTTAAAAGCAACACCGCAAAGATTAGAAATTGCAAACGCACTTCATGCCAATGGACACATGACAATAGAAAGCCTGTATGAAGTCATGCTGAAAAAATTCAATTCTATCTCACTGGCTACTATTTATAAAAATATTAATCTTATGCTGGAGAATGCTTTTATACAGGAAGTGAAAATTCCAAATGAAAAATCAGTATACGAGCTCACCAAAGAGACACATTCCCATGTAATCTGCAGACAATGCCATACAATTCAAGATATTGTACTGGACTTGTCACAAACTGCACAACTTGCTTCGCAGGCTTCTCATTTCAAGATTGACAAAGCCGACCTGGTTCTCTCAGGACTTTGTCAAAAGTGTCAACAACTTTAACATATACTCAGTACAATTGCTGTATAATACAACATTAATTTTTCCAAGAAGGAACTCCTATGCGTGGTTATAAAATTTTTGCAGGATCTGCCAGTGTTGATTTTGCGAAAGAGATTTGTAGTATTTTAGATATTCCCTTAGCGAAAGCTGATGTTAAAAAGTTCAGCGACGGTGAAATTTCGGTCCAGATTGCAGAATCTGTCCGTGGTCGTGATGTATTTATCGTACAGTCAACCGGTGCTCCCTCAAATGACAATCTTATGGAACTGTTGATTTTGACTGATGCGCTTAAACGCTCATCAGCTTCAAGTATTACAGCGGTTGTCCCTTATTACGGTTATGCGAGACAGGACAGGAAGGCGGCTCCCCGTGTCCCGATTACTGCAAAACTTGTAGCAAACCTCTATGAAACTGCCGGCATAGACAGAGTCGTAACTATAGACCTGCATGCCGGACAGATTCAGGGATTTTTTGATATTCCTGTTGACAATCTTTACGGTTCTATTACCTTTGAGCAGTATATAAAAAGTAAAAACCTCAAAAATCCCATTATCGCTTCTCCTGACATCGGCGGGGTTGCACGTGCGAGATACTTTGCATCCCGAATGGGTCTTGAAATGGTTATCGTTGACAAACGCCGTGAAAAAGCAAATGAAAGTGAAGTGATGAATATCATCGGAAATGTCGAAGGACATGATGTTATTATGATAGACGATATGGTTGACACGGCAGGAACAATGGTCAAAGCGGCTACTGCTCTTAAAAACAAAGGAGCTGTTTCTGTGATGGCATGTGCGACACACGGTGTTCTCAGCGGAAATGCATACCAAAATCTTGAGAACGGTGAGCTTGATGAACTCATTATAACCAATACCTTAGAATCAAAACCTCATTCAAAAATAAAAGTCTTGAGTGTTGCACCGCTTTTTGCCGAAGTAATTCGCAGAGTCTATCACAACGAGAGTGTGAACAGTCTTTTTGCATAGGAGTATCATTGAAAAACATTAGAAACTTCTCAATCATTGCCCATATTGACCATGGAAAAAGTACCCTGGCTGACAGAATTATACAAGAGTGTGGTTCTGTTACCGAGCGAGAAATGGGTACGCAGATGATGGATACCATGGATATAGAGCAAGAACGCGGCATCACCATCAAAGCCCAATCTGTTCGGCTTGACTATGTAAAAGACGGAGAACATTATATTCTCAATCTTATAGACACACCGGGTCATGTCGATTTTTCGTATGAAGTGAGCAAGTCTTTGGCATCCTCTGACGGAGCCCTGCTTATCGTTGATGCCGCACAGGGTGTTGAGGCACAGACAATTGCCAATGTCTATTTGGCACTTGACAATGACCTTGAACTGATTCCCGTTATTAACAAAATAGACCTTCCCGCAGCCGATCCTGACAAAGTTGCCGAAGAGATAGAAACATCCATAGGAATAGATGCCACAGATGCTGTCCTTGTGAGTGCCAAAACAGGTGTGGGGATTCGGGAACTTATTGACGCCATTGTTGAAAGAATTCCTGAACCAAAGGGAAACCCTGATGCACCGACAAAAGCGATTATTTATGATTCCTGGTTTGACCAGTATCTTGGTGCCCTGGCACTTGTACGTGTTTTTGACGGAGAAATAAGAAAAAATCAAACAATTAAACTGATGTCAAACGGTGAAGAGCATCAGGTGCTTGACTTGATGTACCCGCATCCTCTGAAAAAAATCAAAACACAGGCTATAAAGAGCGGTGAAATCGGCATCGTGATTTTAGGACTTAAAGAAGTAAGTGTGGTAAGTGTCGGTGATACCATCACCGATGCAAAAAATCCCACTGCCAAACCGGTTGGGGATTATGAACCGGCAAAACCTTTTGTATTTGCCGGACTCTACCCTATAGATACTGACAAATTTGAAGACTTAAGAGATGCACTTGACAAACTCAGACTCAATGATTCTTCCCTCTCTTATGAACCTGAAACATCTATAGCACTCGGCTTTGGTTTTCGTGTAGGCTTTTTAGGTATGTTGCATATGGAAGTTATCAAAGAGCGCCTCGAGAGAGAATTCGGACTTGATCTGATTGCCACGGCTCCTTCGGTTGTTTACCATGTGTACCTTAACAACGGGAAGATGGTAAAAGTGCAAAACCCCTCAGAATTACCTGAAGTCAATCATATAGACAGAATAGAAGAGCCTTATGTGAAAGCCACAGTGATAACCCCTAGTGAATATCTGGGAAATATCATGAATCTTTTGGTTTCAAAACGCGGTATTCAAAACAAAATGACCTACCTCAACGAAGAGAGAGTAATGCTTGAGTATGAAATCCCGATGAATGAAATAGTCGTGGATTTTTATGATACGCTCAAGTCCATCTCCAAAGGCTATGCTTCTTTTGACTATGAACCGACTCAATTCAAAGAGGGCGACCTTGTCAAACTTGATGTCAAGGTTGCCGGAGAGGTCGTGGATGCACTCAGTGTGATTGTCCCGAGAACCTCTGCGCTTTCTCGCGGACGCACTCTTGTAAAAAACATGAAAGAGCTTATTCCCCGTCAACTTTTTGAAGTAGCCGTGCAGGCATCTCTGGGCAATCAGGTCATAGCCCGTGAGACAGTCAAATCAATGGGAAAAAATGTCACTGCCAAATGTTACGGCGGAGATATTACCCGTAAACGCAAACTCCTTGAAAAACAAAAAGCAGGGAAAAAACGTATGAAATCCATAGGCAAGGTGCAACTGCCGCAAGAAGCTTTTATGTCTGTTTTAAAAATGGACTAAAGTAGATTTAATGAAATGTATAGTGTGTGAAAGTTATGCTTTTGCACATATATGTTCTACATGTAAAACAACTTTTCTCTCCCCTGCTCTTTACAAAAGAACTCTCGCTAACGGTGTTGACATCCTCTCTTTTTACAAATACGAAGAGATAAAAGAACTGCTGTTTACAAAACATACAGACCTGGGTTTTTATATTTACACTATTTTGGCAAAACTCAGTTTTAAAAAATTTGCCAAAGAGTTTCATACAAAAGAAAAATTTGTCTCTTTGGCAGTGGATGATACCAGTACGGGCGGCTACTCACACACAGCCATACTCAACAATCATCTAAAGACCTACAACATCCAACCCCTTTTTAATAAACTCAGAGCCACCAATCAAATATCCTATTCCGGACAGACCAGGCTTTTTAGAGAACAAAATCCAAGAAATTTTCTACTGAAAAAGTTCAAAGGCGACAGTATCATTTTAGTTGATGATATTGTCACAACAGGACAAACACTTACACAGGCCTGTACAAAAGTTGAAGAACAGAGCAAAACCGTCAGTTTCTGCCTTACGCTCACAGATGCAAGTCTAAAATAGTCCTTTTAGGAGATTTCCTACATCTTTTCCTATTCTTTTTTGTATCTCTTTTTCAATGGCTTTTGTTGCCTCTTTTTTGATAATCTGCTTTGCGTCTACCCCGATTTTTGGTCTGTTAATATTTCCTTTTAGCGTAACACTCAAAGGGTTGCCGTTCGCATTAATATCTATTTTTGCATCAATTGTATTGGCTTTCGTGTCAATTTTTGTATTTCTTGCCACAATGGAAGATGTATTTGACTTTAAATTCAAAGAGGCAACAATTTTTTCTTTCTTGATTTTTGCATGCACATCCCCTTTAAAACGCTGTTTATACAGGTCTATATGTGCATATTGTTTTGTCAAATCAAGCACCTGATTAGGCATAAATGTACCTTTGGAAAGCAATCCTTTAAAGTCACCTTTTTCATCAGCGAGATTATAAAGAAATTTTCCGTCTACAGAAGCCTTAAATATTTTAGGATACAGCAGCATATCAAGAATATCCAAAGTCTGCAGTGATTTTAAATTTGCAACAAAATCATCATTGTGCAGTTTTGCATCAAGTTTACCACCGGCTACATTTGAAAAAAGTGTAAAATCCAAATCTTTTGCTTTTTTCAATACTCCATTAGCGGCCAAAGCACCTTTGAGATGCCGTTGCGTTGCAAAATAGAGTTGCTCAAGATTAGGAATTTTTACGGCATAGTCAGTTTGGAAGGAAGCCTCTTTTGTATCAAAACGTGCTTTTTTAATGACAAAATTCGCAAGCGTTGAAGAAAAATTTAATTTTGTGTCAACGATATTCTTGCTGAGTACTGTATGGGTTGTAGCATGAAACTTTGTTCTTGGCATCATACTTTTAAACTTATATGCTTTGGTGATGTACCTTGTGTCTACCAATCCTTTTGTAATTTGGGATGTCACAACACCCTGCAGATTTTTCGGGTCAGCATTGCTGATATTTACATGCATAGTAAACAACGCATCTGCGTAATGAGGCTGTTTGAGCATATAAAGCAGTTTTTGAAGTTTGAGACTTTTTATATCCGCTTCAATGCTTTTAGGTGCAAAATCATGCAGCGTTGCTACAAATGCTGTGTTTGAAGCAGCCAGGTCACTTTTTCCTTTGAGCATCATTTCTTCTTTATTGCCGACTACTGTTCCGTTGAGATTTAATTTTCCTCTTATATCAGCCGAAGTTATCGGTTTAAGCACTGCCAACTCCTTTACATGTAATGCGTATTTTGCCTTTACATGTAACGGAGTCGGAACTATATTGCCTTGCGATGTCATTTTGGCAAGGTTTGAGTTGAGCTTGTATTTATACTCAATTGCATCGCCTTTGAGCTTTGCATCCAAATTCATAGCAAATGCTGTTGGAGGAATAATGATATTGAAATCTTTTTTCATCACGCTTGCGTTTAATTTTCCGTTTTTTGTAACAAGAAAAATATCACCGTCAAGTTGATGCGGTGTGATGTTTTTAAAATTGACATTCAGATTCACATCGGCATCTGCATACGGTTTTTGATTAAGCATATGCAGCAAAGAGGCTAAATCGGCCGTATCTACTCTGGCTATGATTGCACTTGGATTGAGATTTGTCATAACAACTTTATAGTCTGTTTTACTTTTGGCAACATCACTCTTTCCTAACACAGTAAACAGTTTGTCATTCCCTTTTACGGTTCCGTTCGTAAAAAAAGAATCTTGCAGCTGTATTGAAGTCAAAGGCTGCAGCGTCGCAAGTTCCCCTAAATCAACACTGTATTGGATATCAAAAGATTTTGAAAAAATCGAATATGTTCCTGCAACTTTGATTGTATTGTTCTCATTTAACTGCAAAACTATTTGAAAATCGCTCATTGATAAAGAAAAAACCTTTAGTTTCGAATCAAGTTTCGTCTCTTCTCTAATTTTGCTCTCTATAGCGGGTTTTATCAATGAGTTGCCAAAACCCGTAAACAGTATGACATACACGAAAATAAATATACCTACAATGCCAGCAAAAAACCAAGTTAAATATTTCATAATATTTCTCCATAAATTTGTAGTATAATAATACTCAAGTGAAGCTTCATTACAGTTTTAAAAAGACGAAAAACAAACTTGATACAATGTGACTAAAGTTATTTTATACAAATTACACAACTGTTACTTGACATTATTGCACTCAATGTGTATAATACGTTATCTTTTCAAGAAAAAAGGAGATATGAATCATTATGTCTGAAAAAGAAAATACGAATACAAATAATAACGAGATAGAGAATGATGAAGTCGCTGCTGAAGCTGAAGCAGTTGAAAACGAATTAGATTTACTGCAAAAAGAACTCGCAGAACTAAAAGACAAATATGCACGTGTTCATGCTGATTTTGACAATATCAAAAAGAGACTTGAGCGTGAAAAATATACTGCGGTTGAATATGCAAATGAAAAATTTGCAAAAGACATGATTCCTGTAGTGGATTCTCTTGAAATGGCTTTAAAATCTGCCGAAGCAGATGCTGATCCTCAGGAACTTATAGAAAAACTCAAAGAAGGTATTGAACTTACACTCAAGCAGTTTACTACAGCACTGGAAAAACACGGTGTAACAATGGTATCACACGAAGAACCGTTTGATCCAAATATTCACAATGCCGTACAGAGTGTTGACAGTGATGAAGTTGAAAGTGGACAGATTGTTCAAACTTTTCAAAAAGGTTACAAGTACAAAGAGAGACCATTAAGAGAAGCTATGGTTGTTGTTGCAAACTAACTTGCAGTAAATGCAACCTAGGTTGCAAAAAAAAAATTTAAAAGAGCGTACAATTACACTGTTTTAAAAAATATAAAATTCAATTAAACTTAAAAAAAGGAAGAAACAATGAGCAAAGTAATAGGTATAGATTTAGGAACAACAAATTCATGTGTGGCAGTATATGAGGGTGGTGAAGCGAAAATCATTCCAAATGCAGAAGGGAAAAACACAACACCTTCAGTTGTTGCATTTACAGATAAGGGAGAGGTTTTAGTCGGAGATCCGGCAAAACGTCAGGCTATCACAAATCCGGAAAAAACAATTTCATCTGTCAAAAGAATCATGGGTCTTATGATGAATGAAGAGAATGCAAAACTTGCACAGGAAAAAGTAACATATAAAATAGTAGACAAAGACGGTATGGCAGCAGTTGATGTTGCAGGAAAAGTCTACACACCACAGGAAATTTCAGCAAAAATTCTTTCAAAACTAAAAGAAGATGCAGAAAGCTATCTTGGAGAAAAAGTTACTGATGCTGTAATTACCGTTCCAGCATACTTTAATGACAGCCAAAGAAAAGCGACAAAAGATGCGGGAACAATTGCAGGACTGAATGTACTTCGTATTATCAATGAGCCAACTGCATCAGCACTTGCATACGGTTTAGAGAAAAAATCTGATGAAGATGTTTTAGTATATGACCTTGGTGGTGGTACATTTGATGTAACTACACTTGAAATTTCTGACGGAACATTTGAAGTTCTTTCAACGGATGGAAATGCATTCCTTGGTGGTGATGACTTTGACAACAAAATTGTTGACTGGTTAGCAAGTGAATTCAAAGGAAGTCACGGCATTGATCTTAAAAATGACAAAATGGCACTACAGCGTTTAAAAGATGCTGCTGAAAATGCGAAAAAAGAGTTAAGTTCGGCGACAGAAACTGAAATCAACTTGCCGTTTATCACAATGACAGAAGCAGGTCCACAACACCTGGTTGTAAAACTCACTCGTGCAAAATTTGAGGGAATGATTGAATCACTTGTTGATGAGACTATGGATCATGTTCAAACTGCAATGAAAGATGCAGACTTAAGCAAAGGTGACATCAAAGAGATCATCATGGTTGGTGGTTCTACTCGTGTTCCTTTGGTACAAAAAAGAGTTTCTGACTACTTTGACGGCAAAGAGTTAAACAAATCAGTAAACCCTGATGAAGTTGTTGCAGCGGGTGCGGCTATTCAAGGTGGTGTATTACGCGGAGATGTGAAAGATGTTCTTTTACTTGATGTTACACCGTTATCACTTGGTATTGAAACACTTGGCGGTGTTGCAACGAAAGTTATCGAAAAAGGAACAACAATTCCTGTAAAAAAATCTCAAATCTTCTCAACTGCAGAAGATAACCAACCAGCTGTTAGCATTAATGTTGTGCAGGGTGAGAGAGAGTTTGCAAAAGACAACAAATCTTTAGGTCTGTTTGAACTGACTGATATTCCGGCAGCACCACGCGGTGTACCTCAAATTGAAGTTACATTTGACATTGATGCAAATGGTATACTAACAGTTTCAGCTGTAGACAAAGGTACAGGTAAAGAGCAAAAAATTACAATCTCAGGTGCTTCAGGATTGAGTGAAGAAGAGATTGAAAAAATGGTTCAAGATGCAGAAGCACACAAAGCTGAAGATGAAGCGAGAAAAGCTGTTGTTGAACTCAAAAATCAGGCAGATGCATTGATTGCACAAACTGAAAAATCAATGAAAGAGATGGGTGACAATCTTGCAGCTGATGAAAAAGCAAAAATAGAAGCAGCTATCAATGATCTTCAAGATGTTCTAAAAGATGAAAACGCTACAAAAGAGCAAATTGAAGAGAAAGTAAAAGTACTTACAGAAGCAAGCCACAAAATGGCAGAGCAGATGTATAAAAAAGAGCAAGGCGGTGAAGCCGGAGCTGCAGATGCGGCAAAGAAAAAGGATGATGACGATGTTATCGATGCTGAGATAGAGTAATTTACTCTATCTCCATCCCTCCCTCTTATTTAAAATCTTTTTTGGCAATCTGCCAGGCAGAATAAAAATCAACTATTTTTCCACCGTATTTTTTTTGGAATGCTTTTGCATTATCTAAAGATTTAAAAGCATATTTACTCACTCTACTCATAGTTGCAGGTTTTTTACTCCCGACAACATAATAAGCTTCAGTAACCGGTATAAATTTTAAAGTGCTCACATCAACAACCTGAGGATTTTCAAGTTCAGCGCCCTCTTTTATATCTTTTGTTAAACAATGAATTGAACAGTACTGATGTGTTATCCCGTTCTCTTTTGCCGCATGATTTGTTTTATAGAACTTTACCAAATTCATACCGCATATATGGCAAGATTCTTTATCTTTTCCTTTTTGTAATAAAACAGCTTTTTCCTTAGAAACACTTTGGAACATTCTATGCACCGTTTTTTTTGTTTTATGAGGGGTTGCTTTGTGCAATGAAGTGCTACATCCCGTAATCAATACGAAAGACAGTGAAACAAGTAGTGCTTTAACCATGTATTTTCCTTTATTTTTTTAGCATTTTATCAGTTTATTATTACAATAGTGTTAAGCTTATCTTATGCTAAAAAAAATGAAACACTACCTCAAAGAAATTATCTTTTTTGTGATTACTATGACTCTTTTTGCAAATGCTTTAAGTTTGTACAGAAGTCAGGATTTATCACATAGTCCCTTAAGTGTTGACAGCTTTAAACTTATAAATAATCAAGAGTATCAAGTAGCAAAAAACAAACCGGTTTTAGTACACTTTTGGGCCAGTTGGTGTCCTACATGTAAGCTTGAAGCTTCAAATATAGAGTTTTTATCACACTATTTTGAAGTCATTACCATAGCTGTGAAGTCAGGGAGTGATGAAAAGCTTCAAAAATATCTTAATGAAAACAATTACACTTTCAAAGTTGTCAACGACCAAAATGGAAAACTCTCCTCAATATTTCATATTCCCGGATTTCCGACTACATTTATCTATGACAAAAACAAAAAAATGGTATTTAGCGAAGTTGGGTACACTTCAACACCAGGGCTCTATTTAAAAATGCTGTGGGCAGGTAAATAACTGTATACTAAAGCATCATATATCCAATACCCCGTATGGTTTTTATGTACTCTTTTGTATTTGCAGGATCAATTTTCTCTTTTAATCTTTTAACCGCAACGTTAACAGTTTTGCGGTGAATGTTTTCCGAATCTTTCCATATATGTTTCAGCAGG
This sequence comes from Sulfurimonas sp. SWIR-19, assembly GCF_020410885.1. Lineage (GTDB taxonomy): Bacteria > Campylobacterota > Campylobacteria > Campylobacterales > Sulfurimonadaceae > Sulfurimonas > Sulfurimonas sediminis. The sequence continues at coordinate 1,767,925 of NZ_CP084578.1, forward strand.
TAATCTCTGTCTAAAACTCTGCCTCGATGTTGTATAAGAAGTTGTAAAAGAGCTGTTTCCTGTTTTGTCAGATTAATATTCTGATCTTGTACAGTGAGTCTTTGTAAACTGAGGTCCAACTGCATATCTTTATACCGTAATTGTTCCACAATATTTTTTGTTTGCATGTCAGAACGTTTCAAAACTGCTTTAACACGCAGAAGAAGTTCCTCTATATCAAATGGTTTTGTCATATAATCATCACCACCTTTTAAAAACCCGTGTTTAATATCTTCTTGTGAGTTTTTAGCAGAGAGAAAAATAACAGGTATGTTAATATTTTTGTTACGAAGCATTTCAACATATAAGCTGCCTTCAATTTCAGGAAGTGATCTGTCCATCAAAATCAAATCAATTGATTCTTGCACTAAAGCTTCCCGTACATGTTTTGTATTCAAAAATCCCATAACATCATAACCGGCTGATTGCAGTGTATACTCCAACAGCTCTAATATATCACTGTCATCATCAACAATAAGAATATGCTTTTTCATAGAAGCTCCATTATTTATTTTTCTCTGCATTTAAATTTTCACATCACTCCGTAAAACAAAATGATGTTTAATACTTATAGCTGAAGGAAAAGCTGTAAAACCGGCCGGTACGGAATCGTTTGGTAACATTGGATCGGCTTCCCTGATACCAAATCGTCTCTTCGTCAAGAAGGTTCTTTAGTCTTAGTCTCAGGGCAATATGGTTTTTAAATTTTTCTATCCAAACAAAATCAACAATTTGCGGAGGTACCTCATAATGGTCAGGATAACGCTCACCTGCATCAATCATACCGACTTTACGGATACGTTCACCCATTTTATTGTACGAAAGTGTTACACTTCTATCTTTCTTTTCATAACCAACGGTTACATTCACAACAGTAGGCGAGAGCCCTTGCAACTCTCTTTTATTTGTTGTATACAGTTCTTGCTGCTGAGGCGTAAGATTGACTTCTGATTTCGTATAGGAAAAATTTCCAGAAAAATACCATCGTTTAAAAGAGTTGGCAATAAAATCAAGATTTTTTCTCCCATCAAGTTCAATCCCATAAAGTGTTGCATAGTCTGCATTGGCATAACTGTATCTTGGCAAAGAAGAGGTGGGTAACAAAACATCTTCAATAGGTTTATCTAAATATTTGTAGAATGTACCAAAAGTTACATTCTCTGTTGATGAAAAATAGTGAGAAAATCTCAGATCATAGTTTGTTATATCTGTATTTTTCAAATCCGGATTCCCCTTTACTGTTGCTATGTCATAGGGATGAAAATACTCGGTATCTGTAAATTCTCTTAAATCCGGAACAATATACGTTTGTGAATAGGCAAAGTTTATCTGATTCTTTTTATCAAAAATATACTTGAATGTCATGCTTGGTAAAATAGAATTGAAAGACAAGTTTTCAGGCACTTTTTCTATTGGTATAAACAGGTTATTAAAATTTGTATACTGATAAACAGTTTGTTGAAAGTCTGTACTTCTAGCACCTACCAGGAGCTCTGTCTTCTTTGTAGGTTTTAAGAACAGGTTTGCATACGTACTCGTCTCATCAACCTCAGCATCATACCAGTACGCTGGTTGAAAAGAGATATCAAGAGAAAAATCATCAAGATATTTATTATAGATTGTATCTATATCCTCAGTTAGTCTTCCTGCATTGCTTGACTGATTCACACGATATTTGTTATAACGGGATTCTCTTGTTTTTGCACTGTTGCTCCAACCGATTTCGAGATAATCATCCTTGCTCAGAAGTTCAAATTCTGTTCTGTTTTTAAGATAAAATGCCATCAGGTCATCATTTGTTGTAAGATTTAAAAAAACATTTGGTGCATATCTGTCCAGGTAAGGATCTCCAATCTGTACACCATCCAATCCTATATTTCTAAAATAGGTATATCGGTAGTTTGAAGGCTGATCAAGAAGGGCCTGCGTTATTTCAGCACCAAAAGAAAATTTATTTTTTAAATCAACAACACTGTAAAGCATATCTCCTGAAAATTGACTGGCAAGCAGTGTTCTTTCTTCCCAGTTTAAATCATAAGTAATTCTCCAGTCATCATTTGATCCTGCAACACCATCTGTAATTTTCGTTACCTTTTCAGATATTTTGCTGTAAAGCTGTGTGAACTTTAAATTTAAAACATTGGCATAATTATAATGAACATTTAAAATTGCAGAGTTTTTATACTGATCAACCGTTTTATATACATCTCCTTCTTGATTTGGTGTTTCATAGAGTGTATCAGTTGCCTGGTTATAATTATAATTGTAATACTTCTCCTCTCTATACGTATGATCCTGACCATAAGAGTAGTTTGCAAAAACTGCAATATGCCCTCTGCTCGCAATATCTTGATTATACGCTCCTTCTATTGACACTTTTCCGCCAGGAGCTAATGCCTGTGGAGTAATATTAAAACTTCTCTGTGTAATCTGTTGCATATACTCAGCATTATTTGCCGGATCAAAAGAGGGGACACGCTCACCTACAACAATTTTTGAATCATTTAAAATATCAGAAGGTATAGCTCTGTACCCGTTATCATACCCCATCCAATCAGTAGAACTGCCTTCATAGTTTGCTACCTTTTTTCCGGTATAAGAGTTCATTTTCAGTTCTGTTGTAATTCTAAAATAGTTCTCTTTTGCCTGTTCTTTTGTTCGGATATTCACATATCCTCCGCCAAAGCTTGCCGGTATATCTGCCGTTGCACTCTTTTGCACCTGCATAGACCCAATAACCGCTGCCGGAAATATATCCAAAGGAACCGTTCTTCTTTGCGGGTCCGGAGACGGCAGTGGCATAGAGTTCATTTCAACATTTGAGTATCTTCCTCCCAAACCACGGACATAAACATCACTTCCGTCAACTATCGTCACGCCGGTAATTCGCTTCAAGGCTCCGGCTGCATCACTGTCCCCTTGTCTGGCAATCTGCTCATTTCCCACAATATTTGTAATAGCATTGGCATTTTTTTCTTCATTCATGGTTGCAGCAATACTTCCCTTTACCTGAGGCGCTAAAACAATAAATTCTTCAAGTTCCATACTTGCAGGTGTCAATTTTACAGTGACTTTATGTGTTTTGTCTTTTTTTACTCTGATGTTATTCAGGGTTTGCGCACTGTATTCTGAATGGACTATTGAAATACTTAGATTTGTATCCGCCGGTATGGCAATACTAAAACTGCCGTTTTCATCGGTTCTTGCATCTATGGCAGTACCTTTGACAAAGATTCTTGCATTTGCCACACCTTTGCCGTCTTCCTCACTGAGAACGCTTCCTTGCAAGATTGCAAAATTTTTGGCAACTATACTGTTTGTATCACCTACCGGTGTATCAATTTCTACATAGGGTACAGCACTGTTTTCTTTAAAAGTCGCAATAAGCTGTGTATCCCGGGAATCTTTAATAATAACAGTTTTTTTTGTATATCCAAGATTATGGCCTTGATCATCTTTGGCAAAAATTTCTATCTGATGTTTTCCTGTTTCCAAAACAATCTCTACGCTTCCATCTTCATCAGTATAATATTTATATTTTCCGTCGACTAAAATCTCATTGTTTTCCAATGGCATCCCATTTAAAAAAGAAAATACGGAAGCTGAACCCGTATCTTCCGCATAAAGGCTGCCTATACTACACAGAGTTATCAGTAATATCTTAAATAACTGTTTCATTTATAAACACTCCAGACTGTTGTTTGTACATTTTTCTATATTTTTTCTAATGATTGTTGCTTTATTAAAAAGCTCGCTGTTTGAAATATGCTTCAGCTCTTTTTCGGCATTTTTGTAATCACCTGCCATATAATACGAATAGGCAAGAGCATACCGAAGATTATCATCATCAAGCATTTTATAGCGAAGCAGTGCTTTTTTCAGTCCTATGATCTTTCTAAACTCTTGCGCATCAAGGTAAAGTGCTATTTTTTGTTTCAACTTTTCCACCTTGTCTATATTGTGCGTATTAAGATAGAGTGCATGTGTAGTTTGTCCCACACGTCTATTCATCTCCACAGCATCCTTAAGATACTTTTTGTCAAAATAAGAACTCTCTTCAAAGAGATTTGCTGTCGTAAATTTCATATCTTTTTTAAGATATAAATGCCCCAGCAAAAAACTTAATTTTGCATTTTTTGGAAATCTCAGTTTCGCATCTTCGAGTATTTCAACAGCACTGTCAATCTGGTTTGTTTCAAGAAGCATCTGTGCAAGTGCTATATACTCTTTTGAACTACTGTTGACTTGCTGCATATACTCTTTTGCTGTTTTTATGGCGGATTGATACAATCCCAAATCAGCAAGATAGTAAAATTTTTGTTTCAGCAATACGGTACTGCTTTTCGGAAAGAGTTTCATACCTGTATTCAATGCTTTAATGGCACTGTCATACGCTTTGGTTTTGTAATAACATTCCGCTCTCAAAGTAAAAAGCTCAGCGCGGTTTTTTCCTTTTTCACCTGCATTGTCAAGACTTTTGACTGTGTTTTTGTAATCTTTTATCTTGTAATATTCCGAAGCCAGGTACATGTAAAGCTGTTCCAGCTTTTCCTGTCGTTTCTTTTTAGGATTAAATTCCGGTTGTCTGCTTTTTTGTTTTTCATGACTTCCTATAGAAAAAAGATACTTCTCCTGTATTTCAACTTTCGGAGCTTTAAACTCTTTTGTTTTTGTAGCTTCTATTGCCTCTTTATAAGCTTGTATTGCCTTTTTTGTTTTTCCCTCTTTAGAGTATAAAACACCCAGGACAGTATAATATTTAGCCGCATCAAAAGTTGGAGATTTTTGATTGACAACATCCAGTTCCTCATGTGCTTTTTCATATTTCCCATCATATATCATCAATGTGGCAAGCGCAATATGGTCAATCGAAACCGCATCATCCTTTTTGGCAATCACATGACTGCTTAAAAGCAGTGTTAGTAACAAACTCTGTAATATTTTTGTAAACATTTGCATTCCCTACTGAAATCTAATTTTTTGTTTAGCCCACATTTTTACAGGCTTACCTTTATATCTAGCAGGGCTAAATCTCCATGAGTAAACAGCATCAAGCGCTGCTTGGTCAAATATTCCGGTTGGCTGAGATTCTAAAACTTTGGCAATCTCGACATTTCCGTCTTTTCCAATAAGAATATTAATAACCACATACCCTTTGATACCATTTTTTGCAGCATCTTCCGGATACTCCAATGGTGGTCTTGATACAATGCTTGGTTTTACATCCACCGTATTTTCATTCATAATTGTATCTTGCACAATATCTTCAAGCAGTTTATTCGTATCACCTGCGATATTGTCAGTTTGAAACTCCGGAATATCCATAGCAATACCTGCCAATGATGAGTCTAAATTTGGCAACGGTGCTTTTGGCTGCGCCTTTTTTGGTCTTGGTTTTTGTTTAGTTTTTGGTTTTTCAGGTGTTACTTTGGTTTTCACACTTTTTATCTGTCGTATCTCTTTTTTAACAACAGGCTCTTTTTGTTCGATATTTTTGTTAAAGGAAACAACAAGCACAACCATCAAAATTCCGCCAAAGAGCAGAATAAGAAGTGCTGATAAAGTTCTTCCTTTTGTTGAATATTTTTTTTCAGGCATTATTTGTTTATCCCATCTCTTTAGTGGTAGAAACCGCGACATCTTTAGCACCACTTTGGCGTATTTCATCTACAACATTAATGAGAACATTGACTGCAATAGTGTCATCGCTTACAACCAATACCGATTTTTCTGTTGATGCGCGTAAAAGATCTCTGAGTTTGCTCTGTATCGCCCATAATTTTACCGGTTGGTTATCTATATAAATTTCACTGTTATTATCTATATAGACCCGTATAACCTTTGTTGAGGCAAGCGATGCTGATGCTGCTGAAGGACGGTTTAAATCTAATTTCATATCTTTTACAAACGTTGTCGTCACCATAAAAAATATAAGAAGAATAAAAACCATATCTATAAGTGGCGAAACATCAACGCTATCTACGTTTTGGCTTTTTTGTCTAAATCTCATTTTTCATCCTTTGTACTGAGTATGTCCACAATTTGTTCAAATTCAAGTATGAACTGCTCTTCTTTTTTATCTAAAATTTTTCCTATAATTAAACCCGGTACGGCGACAACAAGACCAAGCTCTGTTGTAAACAAAGCTTTTGAAATACCGCCGGCAATAGAGTCTCCCTGTGAGAACATAGAGCTTGACTGCAGTGCGTCAAAAGTTTCAATCATTCCGGCAACAGTTCCCAAAAGTCCTACAAGAGGAGCCAGGATGACTATTGTTTTTACTAAAATGGAATATTTTCCTATTAGTATTATGTATGGAAAAATCGCATCATAAATAAATGCCCGTGGCTTTTTACCAATACTTTGCGCTGTTTTATATGCCTGTATCGAATCAGCTACAACATAGTCTAAAAGACCGGAATATTTTTTTTCGCTACCTCTTTTTTCATGCTTTTCTATAAGACGTCTTACATTGCCACGCGTCCCTCTTTTAAGAGTAAGATAGCGATAACCGATGCCGTACCACAAAAGCAGATTCAGTGCGAAAAGTACCCACATGATGATTCCACCAGAGTTCATAATATTTATGAACTGATTCCAGTAGACTAATATCTCATTCATCATTTTTCTTTATGAACCTCATATTCATTTACGATATGCAGGGCAGCCTGTTCCATAGAATCTTTGATATTCTGTGCCCAACCACTGAGTAAATTTCCTAAAAGCAGTAACGGAATGGCTACTATCAAACCTAACATTGTTGTAACAAGTGCCTCTGAAATACCCCCTGAGAGTAATTTTGGATCTCCCGTACCAAATTCTGTAATGATGTCAAAGGTAGCTATCATACCGGTCACTGTTCCAAGCAGTCCCAGAAGCGGTGCTACAGCAGCCAAAACCAGTACAAAGTTACCAAATCTGTCAATATGGCTTGATTCGTTTAAAATATTTTCTGTTACAATATCTTCTATATGATCTCTGTCTTTGTCTATATTTCGGAGTGTTGCTTTAATGACACGGGCCGTTGAACCTTTATAGCCTTTAATCGCTTCTAGTGCTTCTTGAGGTTTGTTATTTCGAAGTTTTTCTACGACTGTATTTGTAATTTCTTTGACATTGGAACCCGCACGTATCAGAAGTATGGTTCTGATGAGTATAAGCAGTAAGCCTAAAGCACCCAGAATTAAGATGATATATCCAATTGTACCACCGCCCTTAATGGTATCTTCCAAGGTCTTTTCTTTCTTGTACTCTACATCTTTATCAAGATTTTCATAAATAAATATTTTAATATCTTTTCTTGGAGTGCCTTTTGCAAAAGCCAAAGCATCGGCACTGGCATCCTGGTTCCAAATTTTATACTCACCGTTGCCTGCCGGTGCCAAGGCACCCTTTGCTTTGTCAGCAACTCCATATGCTGCGATATTTCCAATTTTAATGATAGTTCCATCTGTTTTTGTACCATCTGTAAGATAGAATTTTCCATTTTCTTTTTCTAAAGAAGAGAGTTGCTTATAAAGATGCGCTCCGTCTACGAAAGCCTTTCTCATGACTTTTAGAATATCTGCATCTTTTTTGTCGTTTACTTCTATATTATACTCTTCAAGAAGTGATTTCGCTTGAATGAGCACACTTGTAATAATCTCTTTATTTGACCTTTTATCATCAAGTTTGACAGAAAGTTTTTGCATTTGATTTTCTAAGTTTTTCTCTTCCTGAGAAAGCTTCACATATCTGTTTTGCAAGTTCTGTACTTTTTGTTTTGTTATGGCCACCTCTTTTGTTTGAAACAATTTCTCTTGGCGCAGTCTTTTTTCAAGTTCTGTTTTTTGTGCTTTTAAAAAAGTAAACTCTTTTTCGTAAGCATCTCTTAATTCATCTGCACTCAACAGTGTTGATAACAGTAAAAACAATGTAAGTAAAATTTTCATTTAGTTGCTCCCTTGTAAAACTAAAGCATTCGGTAATTCAAAGAAACCGGTTTTTATCTGTTTTTGGAGCGCATCAAACAGCGCAACTATTTTTTCTATATCTTTAGGATCAGTTATATGTCTGTAGATATAATTATTATCTTCTTTCACAACATAGCCAACTTCATTGCTCGGCGTAGAAAAGAACAGAGCGACAGAACCGAGTTTTGCTATTTTTGCCAAAACCTGTTTTCCTTTAAAGTCAATCTGCTGTTTAAAGAGTCCTATCTCTTTTGTAATCCTGATAGTGTCGTCATAGCTTGCCCATGTAAGTGCAAGAGCCTTTTCGTTTGTTATAAGGCCCTCATTCATATCCGTTTTAATCTTGTGCAGTGCATTCACTCTTTCTTGCACCATAAAGGGAATTCCCTCTCGTATGGATTTTTCCAATAAAGCAAGTGCATCGAGAACTAAGGGTTTGAGATCTTTGTTCCCGTCAGAAGTCTTTTTGATTTTCTGTTTTATCTTTTCAAGATCATTTTTTGTCAGTTTAATCGCAGTTGCTTTTCTATTAATTTGCGCCTGCAGATCAATAATCTGCATTGACAGAGATTTCATCTCAGAGTTGTATCTCTGTTTGTTTTCTTTGATGTTGGAATAAATTCTTTCAACATCTCCTCGCAATTTAATAATTGATGTTGCAAGCTCTTCATTGGGCGTAGCAGCAGATAGTGGTGCAGATAATAAAGTTGCTGATAAAGCAATTGAATAGATTATCTTTTTATGATAAAAGATCATGTTTTCTCCGTCGTTATAATTAATTTAAGCGAAGAATATCAGAAGTAGGTTTTAGAAAGATTACAGGAAGATTACATAATGGTTACAATGAAAAACAACCAGACATTTAAATGCCTGGTTGTTCTCATAAAGACTAGTTTAATTTATTACCCACACCATTTTCAAAAACAGCCTGAAGATCAGTAGCAGAATCACCAGTAAACTTTAATGGATTGGAGCCGATCAAAGAGACATTCTCAAACGATGTGTTTGCAATGTCTGCATTGTTTCTTGAATGGATAGCACCATATGTGATTGTAGAAGGTAAATCATACATAACCGTACCATTTTTAAAGTGTCCGCCGATACCGTCTTTTTTGAAATAGATTGCACCCTCTTTTGCAGTATTAGCAGCCGAAGAAGCTACATAAATATCAAAGTTATCAAATGTTGCCACAGTATTTCCTGACATTTCAATACCGGAGTTTCCTGTAGTCTGGTGAATTGTAAGATTTGTTACCGTTCCGCTGTATCCGTCATCAATATCGAAGTGATCATCACTACACTCAGAAACATCTACATTTGTAAGGTTGACTGTACCGCCCCAGATCTCTATACAGTCATCATCAGATTTGTTTACTGTGATATTTTCAACAACAGTGCCTGAACCAACACCAACCATAGACAAACCGTTCACCTCTTTATCTACTTCCATAGTAATACCGGAGTTAAGAATTTTTACATTTCTTAAAACACCTGAATTGTCAGCCAAATCTGTAGAATCCGCAGTAAAAGCAGGATTTACTTCATATGGCTGTACTTGAGAATTTCCGGCTTTACCGATAAGTGTCAAACCACCCCATTGACCCCACTCGTCAGCACCACCGTCATAAGCAGTCTCACTCATAAATACAATAGGCTTGTCAAAAGTACCATCAGCAATAATTTTTGCACCTTTATCAATAATCATGTATGATGTAGCTGCACCTGTTCCTGATTTACCAATGATTACAGTTCCCGGCTCGATTGTAAGTGTCGCTCCGTTTGTTACCGTTACAAGACCGTTGAGTCTCCATACTTTGTCTGCTGTTAAAGTCATATCTGCTGTTATGTCTCCTGAAAGATCCGTTTTTGCTACTGTTGCATTCAGTTTATTCGTAGTATCACTTGTAAAAACAGTCTGAAGGTCAGTTGCAGAATTTCCGGCAGGATCTCCATTGAATTTTAATGGGTTGGAACCGATCAAAGAGACATTAGTAAAAGATGTGTTTGCTATATCTGCAGTACCTACTGAATAAACTGCAGCATATGTGGAATTAATATCATAGATAACCGTACCATTTTTAAAGTGTCCGCCGATACCGTCTTTTTTGAAATAGATTGCACCCTCTTTTGCAGTATTAGCAGCCGAAGAAGCTACATAAATATCAAAGTTATCAAATGTTGCCACAGTATTTCCTGACATTTCAATACCGGAGTTTCCTGTAGTCTGGTGAATTGTAAGATTTGTTACCGTTCCGCTGTATCCGTCATCAATATCGAAGTGATCATCACTACACTCAGAAACATCTACATTTGTAAGGTTGACTGTACCGCCCCAGATCTCTATACAGTCATCATCAGATTTGTTTACTGTGATATTTTCAACAACAGTGCCTGAACCAACACCAACCATAGACAAACCGTTCACCTCTTTATCTACTTCCATAGTAATACCGGAGTTAAGAATTTTTACATTTCTTAAAACACCTGAATTGTCAGCCAAATCTGTAGAATCCGCAGTAAAAGCAGGATTTACTTCATATGGCTGTACTTGAGAATTTCCGGCTTTACCGATAAGTGTCAAACCACCCCATTGACCCCACTCGTCAGCACCACCGTCATAAGCAGTCTCACTCATAAATACAATAGGCTTGTCAAAAGTACCATCAGCAATAATTTTTGCACCTTTATCAATAATCATGTATGATGTAGCTGCACCTGTTCCTGATTTACCAATGATTACAGTTCCCGGCTCGATTGTAAGTGTCGCTCCGTTTGTTACCGTTACAAGACCGTTGAGTCTCCATACTTTGTCTGCTGTTAAAGTCATATCTGCTGTTATGTCTCCTGAAAGATCCGTTTTTGTTACTGTTGCAGTGTTCGGTGTTGTTGTATTCGCATCCGGTATTGTTGTGTCTGGAGTTGGTGTTGTTGTGTCTGGAATTGGTGTTGTTGTGTCTGTAGTACCGCCACCACCGCCACCACAACCACTAAAACCGATTGCTGTTGCTGTTACTAAACTAAGTGTTATCAATTTGAACTTGTTCATTGAAGAATCTCCGTAATTAAATTTATGAAATGATATACCTTCATGATTTCAGCAACATAACAATTTAGTAACGATTTGGTTACAGACTCTATTTATGCCGCATTAATGCAATAAAATTAAATGAAAATTCTTCTTGAGTGAGCTTGAAGTCAGAAGTGTCGGGACAGGTTTATGAACCAAACCCGCCCAGTATATCATCCTGTACATCTTCAACAGGAACTTCTTTGTGATTGGAAAGAAAAAAGGACAAATCGTCAATATCCTGATCACTCAGTTTTTTCGCAAACTGAGCCATCATCTGCTGTGAAACACTGCTGGCCTTTCCTGCGCGGAAATCAATTAGTTTCTTTTTCAGGTAGCTGCTTTTTTTGTTTGCAAGTCTCGGGTAGGTACTGCTTCCTTCGGCAGAGGGTCCATGACAACTTGAACAGGCATTGGCAAAGAAAAGCATTTCACCACGATTGTAAGCATCTGAATCTGCATATATTTTCGTTAGCAGGATAACAAATAAAAAAATAAATCTCATTCTCATCTCCTCTTTGCTATAATTGTATCAAAAAGTAGTGACAAATTGAATAATTTTACCTTTGAATATCCTTATGTTTTCATCCTTTTACTTTTGGTAATCTGCATATACAAATGTCCGCTTACGCTCAAAAAAATTATTTTCCCGCACATACATCTCTTTTCAAAAAAAACCTCTTTCATCAACAAGGAAAAACTGCTCTATTCTCTGATTCTCTCTTCTATGATTTTTGCACTTGCCTCACCGATTGTATATGACCAAAAAAGTTCTTCCAAGCGAAAAGGAAGAGATTTGGTTTTTGCTCTTGATACCAGCGGTTCCATGGCAGAAAGCGGTTTCGATCCGGACAATCCGCAAAAAAGAAAATTTGATGCACTCAAAGAACTCTTAGCGTCATTTATATCCAAACGTTACAATGACAATGTCGGTGTAGCAATATTTGGAAGCTATGCCTACCCTGCCATTCCTTTGAGCTATGACATGAAGAGTGTTGCATTTTTACTGGATTTTTTTGATGTGGGCATTGCAGGAGAAAGCACCGCTATTGGAGAAGGACTGGCAACAGCTCTTAAAATACTCAAAAAAGGAAAAGCAAAAGAAAAAGTGATTATTCTAGTGACAGACGGCTATCAGAACAGTGGTGCTGTTTCTGTAAAAGAGGCGGTACAAAGGGCAAAAAAACAGCATGTGAAAATTTATACCATAGGGATAGGAGACACCTCTTCTTTTGATGCCAATCTTCTCAAACTCATAGCAAAAAATACAGGTGCAAAAATGTTTGCGGCTAAAGATGTCAAGATGCTGCAAGAGGTTTATCAGGAAATTGACAAACTCGAACCAAGTGCCATTCGCTCAAAACATTATCTTCATAAACAAAACCTTTTTATCTATCCGCTTACTTTGGCATTGCTCCTGCTGCTGTATCTCATTGCAAAACAGAAAAAGGAAGTTTTATGACACTTTTGTATCCCTGGGTTCTTTCTTTTCTTATTCCACTCTATTTTTACTATAAGAATGATATAAAAGAGACACAGCAAAAGACAAAACGGCAAAAGAACCTGCTCTACCTTTCTCTGTTTTTTATGCTCCTCGCACTCAGCCGACCGGTCATTATAAACAAACCGATCGAGCAAAAATTTGATGCACAGGATTATATTATAGCCCTTGATGCATCCTTTTCAATGCAGGCGGATGATCTGAAGCCAACACGCTATGAAGTGGCAAAAAAAAATATTGCCTCTTTGCTTAGACAACTGAATCAGGATCGGTTCAGTATTTTTGCCTTCACCTCCAATGCCATGCTCATCTCACCGCCGACAACAGACAGTACCATCAGTATGATGGCCCTCAATTCTTTGGCGCCAAAATATATATTAACCAAAGGAACCTCCCTGCTCTCTTTGTTTCAAAGTATTGCCAAGACCTCCTATAAACAAAAAAATCTCATTATTTTCACTGACGGGGGCGAGGACAAAGATCTTGCCAGCCTTGTGAGTATATGCAAGAAAAACAGTATCATCCCTTATATCGTCGCTACTGGTTCAAACAGAGGAACTACGCTTAAAAAAGGCAACAAACCCATTTTGGACAATAATGAAAACCTTGTCATTTCAAGAATAAATCCTCTTTTAAAATCATTGGCGCAGGAATGCGGAGGAAAATATTACGAATTAAACAGTGCAGGCAGAGATGTTGCAAAAGAAATTATTAATGATCTTGCAAAACAAGACACCACAATACAGTCAAGTACAAAAGTACTCAGCTACCAAGAACTTTTTGTTTTTCCTCTTTCTATGGCAATATTGAGTTTTTTTCTTTCTGTGACAAAACTACATCAACTTTTTGTTTTTCTGCCTTTACTCCTGATGCCCTACCCTGTCCATGCAACATCACTGCTTGATTTTTATCATTACAAAAAGGCACAAGCGACATACAAACAAAAACACTATACAGCGGCTGCACAGGAGTTTCTCAAACTCTCTCCCTCCGTAGAGAGCTACTACAACAGTGCGGTCGCGTATTACAAAGCAAAAAACTACAAAAAAGCTGTTGCCCTTTTTTCACAGATTCACTCTCCTAATCCAAAGCTCAAACAAAACATTTTTTACAATCTCGGAAACTGTGCAGTTGCCTTAAAAAAATACAGCAGAGCTAAACAATATTATCAAAAATCATTGGCGCTTGGATTTGACAAAGATACTTTTGACAATCTTATGCTTTTGTACAAACTAGGCCTGCAGGATGAAAAAAAACTCGCACAGATACTTCCAAAAAACAGCAAACAGCAAAAAAAGCAGCCAAAGCAGAAACATACACAGAAAAAAAATACAAATCAAAGCAGTGCATCAAATTCTCAGCAAAAAGCTTCTCAAAAAAGCAGTGGAAGTGGAAAAAACAGCAAAAAGAAAAGGGAGAACCAAAATCTTCTCCATGTAAAGAAGAAAAACAAATCAAAATATAAGCTGGGATACAGAGCTTATGAACTAATAAACAAAGGATATACAAATGAAAAACACCCTTGGTAAGATATTTTTGCTTTTTATACTTTTTGCCGTCTCACTTTTTGGTGCAGGCCAGTTGGCAACCTACAAACTTACAACCAATAAAAAAAGTGTCCATATCAAAGAACCTCTGCTCATTACCTTTCAGGCGGAACAGAAAAACCACAGTGATAATATGTTCTTTTCCTTTAATGTGCAAAAAAGCCCTGACTATGAAGTAAAACTTTTACAAAAAAGTATACAGGACAAAGGCTACCACAACACGAAGACAACCTTTAAGTTTGTTCTTTTTCCCCTCAAGGCAAAAACACTTCATATAAATTTTGATTTTATTATTCGTACCGCCAGTGACAAAGCTGTCAAGCAAAGTTACGTGGATGATCATGATGACAGTATAGCCATCAGCACCTATGATACAAAAATAGCACTCAAACCTTTAACACTCAAGGTGGAAAAATTTAAAAAACATGTTGACCTGGTAGGAGACTTTAAAATCAGCTCTGCAATTGACACCAATGAAATTGAGCAGTACGGGATTGTCAATCTGCATTATATACTCTCCGGTACCGGTTATAAAGAAACCGCATTGAATATCCTCAAAACGCAGATTGAAAATGTAAGCATATTTTCAAAAAGAAAAGATAAACTTTCCAGGCTTACGGAAGATGGGTATATTATCAATACAGAGTATATATATGCCCTCAGCGCAGCAGATGATTTTACAATCCCCTCTTTTGCGTTAGAAGTTTATTCCCCTCGCAAAAACAGCTATTACACCCTCCACACAAAAGCATATAAAGTCAAAGTAAAAAAAATCGATCCTGCACTCTTGTTAGACAAAACGAATGCACCAAAAAAAGAAACCTGGATAAATTTTACGCAGATTAAAACTTTTTTCATATACATACTACTCTTTTTAAGCGGATTTCTTACTGCAAAGTTCAGTCAAAAAAACTTTTTTTCAAAAAAACAAAAGGAAGAATTTGAAGATATTAAAGAAGCTAAAACAGCCAAAGAACTGCTGTTGCTTTTAATTATGCAGTATCCGGGCAAGGGACTGGATGAATATATTGCGAATCTTGAAGAAAATATTCATCAAAAGCATCCCCTCAATCTCAGCAAAATAAAAAAAGAGATACTCAGAAAACTTAGGTAAAAAACTCGATATAGACCTTGTCAAGATATTTTTTTGCTTTTTCAGCTTTTTGGATTTTTGGTTCAAAAATCTCTTTCATTGCCGGGTAATTTTGCACATATTCATTGTATAAAGCACATTTCATATCCATATGTTTTTTAAACTGATCCACAACAGCAAGCATATCTTCGGGTGTAGCAATCCACTGCATAAAATTTTTAAACATTCTCTCACGAACATCTATTGCAAAAGATTCTCCCAGTTCAGCAGCTATGCGTTTTAAATCCCATCTTGAAAAATAGATACCGCTTTTTGCCGGAGGCATAATCTCTGCATAAATGGCCTTTAAATAGTCTGGATAGTCTTCATATTCATCTTCTGCACAACTTCCGTCATCACAGGCAGCCTGCATTGCCTGTTTTTGCATCATTTCAAATTCGTTTCTTAATTCATTTAAATCTTTTATATCCATCATTATCTTCCTATCTTATATATTTTTCAAATATTTCTTTTGCTAAAGCTTCTCCAAGCAATGTATTGTTTTTCTCAAGATACGTTCCGATCAGTCGCTCACCGTCTCTTAGAACAAAATCACACTTGTTATACACCTGTACAAATTCATCTGCTTCGTCCAACAGTTCTACTGCACTCTCCTGGTATTCCTTTGATATATATGCTCCGTTAACATGGGATTTTTTCATATTTGAAAGTGTATAATAAAAATCATCTTCACGTATATTCATCGGTATCATCATGGCATCGGCATTATTTGCTTTTATCTCTTTGTTGAGTAAAACAAACAGTCTGTTTGGACTGGCATGTTCAGCAATAAGCCCAAAGAGTTTTGTCTCTTTTTTAATCCCGTCATCAGCATTCATTGTCTCAACTTCTGCCATTCTTTCACTCATTGTATCCCCCATAGTTCTTTTGCTTCTTCTTCTTCAATCCTGCATCTGTTACAGATTTTCTCTCCACCCTGATAGGCAAAAAAGTTCCCGCATTCATCACATCTTTTAATGTCAAAACGCACCAAAGTCTCAATTTTCGGTTCAAAAAAAGTGCTGAGCGAAAATGTTTTTCTCAGCGTTAAAGCATTTGGTTCACAAACATCATGACAGCTGTGACACTGTACACAGGCAAGCGGATTAAAATCAATTTTACTGCCTCTGTGATCTGAGCTTAGAGCACCGGTTGGACAAATTCTGTAACACATCTGACAATTGGTACATGTAATCTCATCCAGATCCTTTTGTGAAACAAATGAGATGTCCTCTACAGAAATCGTATGATACATTTCGGGCACTTTGGCACGTTTCATAGCCATAAGCAGCAGACTTCGCCTGTCCGGTATAGTCTTCTCTTTTATTTTCATGATATCTTTTGCTGTAACTGTATGTCTCTTTACGTTCGTATCACTCGCATCAACTTCATTTTCCAGTTGCTGTTTGATAGATATTGCAGTTTTGACACCCTCTTTTGAGAGCAGTTTACGCCGGCTTAAAGTATCACTTTCTTTTTTTCTTTCAAAATTCAATGCTGCAACACTCAGGCTTTTTTCCTGTTGCATCGCTTCAAGCAGGAAATTCACTTCCTCTGCTCTGTTGTTTATAACAGCAAGATTTGTTTTTGCTATTTCACACTCGCCACAGGGTCCCACATCCAGAGTGATTTTTTCTGCAGATATCAATGCAAGACTCAACAACTCTTCAATACTCAATGAGGCTATACAGGGAAAATTTTCATCTTTACATGTAAGCACACTCTTTTCATCTTCCAAAAACTGGAAAATATAATTCATTGGGTTAAAATCATCCAGTGTATATGCCGCAGTAGGGCAAACCGCATCACAGCCTCCACAGCCTACACATTCACTCGGTGTGAAGGAGATTGTAGAGTTTTCCAGATGAATTGTTTGGACAGGGCATGCAGTTACACATTTGTCACATATTGCAAACTTGTTTGAAGTATGCACACATTTGCTGACATCTAAAGTTAAAAGACTCATGCTTGGTGATTGTATCCGCTGTTTTTTAATTCTGTGAGGTATTCAAAGTCACTCATAAGGAACTCCAAAGCCAAATCAGCCGCATCAAAATAAAAAGCCGTGCCTGCCTCACTTTTCACATTGAGCAGATACATTGGTGCCCACTCTAAAATATGGTCTCGCATAAAACCGTACTGAATTTGTGCTATCTCCTGTGCCACTTTGGAATTACCCTCTTCAAGTGCCTTTAGCTCTGCTCTGCAGAGTTCATACATAAATTCCAGCTCAATCGCTATATGATCTGCCGCCATAACACGTGCCTTGTCAAGCTGTACATTAAATTCAAAAGCATTAAAAATAGCCTGTACAGGGTTGTCTCCACCTGTTTCAAGCATCTGGTCATCTCTCGTGTAAAACGATTCATACGGAATAAGATGCAGTAGGAAAAGGTTAGTAAAATCAACATTCAAATATCTTTCTATCAAATCTTTTGAATCAAGCTCTTTTCTTTTTTTCCATTCTTTGAATGTTGGAAAGAAAGAGAGCATATTTTCGTCTACTTCTATTGATTTTAATAGCCCTTCATCAATTTCACTCATCATAATTCTTGAGATAAGTGCATACAAATTTATTCTTGCAGTCTGCTCTTGTTTTAAATCATTATTCATTAAAAATGTGCCTTTTGGAAATTTTCTTATTATAGAAGTATAGTAAAGCCACACTTGAAGTGGGCTTTAACTTTGTTGTTAAACGTCTTTAATATTAAACTCGTAAGCCTTCTGGCTTGGTTTTACCGGACGTTTCATATGATATGGACGGCGTAGTTTGTCTGCTGCAGTCAACGGACGAGTCAATTGATCTCTCCATGCCTGATAGACTTTAAAGTTGTTTTCGTAGTTAACTTTAATATCACCTATCTTGTCATCAGCACCTGCTTTGGTAATGATAACTTTTTGGTGCCAGCCATGGTTTCCTGCAATAGGATCCGGATGACAAGGCGCAACAGCATTCTGCCATGCACCACTGAGACCATCCCACCAGATATTATCAAGATCTTTATTGTACTCTTTAAACTGCCATGCCTCATGTGGTTTGATACCCTCAGTCGGTTTCATTGTTCCGACTTTTCCGTCATCAGTCATTTCATACTTAGGAGAACCTAAGCTCATAATGCCTAACTGATGCTCAAAACCTGGAATAGTTACAGAGTCTTTAAGTTTCCAACGACCGGCATGGTGTGAACATGCAAGAACACCAGGACGTGTTGCTTCAGTTGGTACAGCCATTGCAATAAAATAACCGCTTTTGATACCCGTAAGCGTATCCTGAATTTGAACCTTAATCGCATCACCACGTTTAATACCGAGTTTTTCGGCATCTTTTGTATAAATCCAGACAGGATTATGGTTTTGCGAAATCTCCATCAAGTGTTTAGAGTTCACAGAACGCGTGTGAATATTGTATGGCAGACGATAAATCGTATTTAATGCAAACTCGTTATCCGCTTTCATGTGTTTGTGGTGTACTTGTGTTACAAGGTGAACCATTTTATCACTCTCTGCATCATTTCTCGGATAGATTGGAATCGCATATTCAGGCCATTTCCACTCATCAGCCAACCATTCAGAGAAGAACTCAAGCTTTTTACTCAATGTATGAAAACCTTCACGAAGTTCTCCGTCTATTTCACCACCGATAGATTTCTTGAAATTGCCATCCTGTACCCATAATGTACCGAACTTATCTTTAGTCACTTCATCTTTTGAGTATTTGTGACCGTGTGCATGGTAATGTGTTCCGTCAAATTCAACCTCTTCTTCTTGTGGCTTATATACATCAGTTTTCTCTGTCCAAGCGCCATGATCTCTCATATAGCTGTAAACAGGGAACTCTTCACCTTTGTATAATTTTGTTGCCTGAGCTTTTAGTTTTGGTAAAAGGCTCATAGCAGCATCAAAATACTCAGGTACTGTAACCGCACGAGACGGATCTTTTTTACTTGCCCAGTATTTTCTGATTCCCAATGAACCATCTGGATCTACATAATCTACGATTAGATTTGGCCAGAATTCACTCTCTTCCCATACTTCACCCAGACCGAATTTCATGTGTGCTTCAAGTGTAGCACGTTCAGGTCTTTTTGCTTTCCACCCTGATTTTTCAGCAGCAACACGAAGAACAGCCTGACGGAATTCTATACGCTGTTCCGGTTTTGAAGGTGTTGACTGTTGATCATTTCTTTCACCCGCTAGTCCAACAGGCAGTACATAATCACAGTACCAGTTTGTTTCAGACCAGGTAGGAGACAGGTTAAATGACAATTCAAACTTATCTTCACGCTTGAGTGCTTCTATCCATCTGAATCCATCCGGATTAATCCATAAAGGATTGTGCATTCTTGGAACATAAACAGCCATAGATTTAGGAATCTTCAGTCCGCGTTTTGTCCATTTTTCATGCCATGCGTCATCCATCATGATTTGTGGCATCATATAACCCATTTCGTATGTTGAAATAGGATACTCCGGCGGCCATGCAATTTCATTCCATGCATCAGTTTTTTCAGGGTGCTTCCCTGCAACTGTGGCTTTGTCACCTTTTCCTGCAACTGAAATTTCATGCCAGTGGTGCATACCTACTCCACCGATATCTCCACGCATAGCTCCGACAAAAACAAGAGGAAGGAAACCTGCACGTGTATTCATCCAGCCACCACGGTGACCAATCGGTCCTGCACGCCAAAGGTATGTAGCAACTTTAGCTCCTGCAGGTACAAACATTTCCCACAGTTCATCTAACTTATATTCCATACCTTCAAGTTTACACTCTTTAACAACAAACTCTTTTGTATACGGAGCATACAACTCTTTTGCCACTTCAATAAAAGACTCGTAACTGTCGTCTTTTGGCATTTTCGAAATATAACCGTAACCAATCATCTTTTGAAGATAATCTTTGTTGGCCATCAGTCTGTCCCAGTTAACCCACTCTTTTACAAATTCATGATTCACAATATCCGAACCGTCTTTTTTCTTTTCATTTAAAATACGATTTGTCAGATATAAATAAAGTGCTGCTTCTGTTCCCGGCCAACATGGAATCCATAAATCTGCCATACCTGCAGAGTTACTCATACGAGGATCAATAACAACCATTTTTGCACCGCGTTTACGCGCTTCTGCAATCAAACCTGCTGATTGTTGAAAGTAGTGACCTGCATCTGCTGCATGTGATGACTGTAAAAATATCAGATCTGCATTTGCCCAGTCTGGTGAATTTCTGTCATCATTTGCCCATTGGATAGTTCCCTGACGGGCTCCTGCAGAACAAATGTTTGTATGTGAATTGTATCCGTCAATTCCTAGCGACTGTGGTACACGCGGACCAAAACCATTTTCGTTTGGACGACCGACATGATACATGATAGATTTTTTGGAAATCTCATCACCTTTTGCAAGTGTGTCATGCATCTTCTTACCAATGGCAGCCATAGCTTCATCCCATGTTACACGAACCCATTTTCCTTCACCACGTTTGGAACCTGGAGCTCTCTTAATCGGGAACGGAATACGGTCCGGATCATACATTTGAGATGTTACAGCATACCCTTTGGCACAGTTTCTACCGCGAGAACCTGTGTGTAACGGGTTACCCATATATTTTCTTACTGTCATAGTGTCTTTGTTGACCCATGCAGTCAGACCACAACCTGCTTCACAGTTTGAACAAACTGTAGGAACAATTGTATAATTGTTTACCTGGATACCGTCAGGATTGTCGGCAGATCGGACTCCATGGCGTTCGATACCACCACGTTTCCAGTCATCTCCGTCAAGCTCCGCAAAATTGTCCCACTCTGATTGGTCAGGATAAAAAGAAATTGTATCAGGAGTGTTTGTAAACTTACTTTGGCTAACAGATTCGGCAATTGCATCCGTTGCAAATACCCCTTTAGCAATAGCTACACCAGCTACGCTGAATGCAGCACCTTTTAAAAATGTTCTTCTACTTTGTAAATACATTTATACTTTCTCCTTAACTCATTGGTAATAATTGTGGAATAACTAGCCAAACATGTTTAACTACCCACAGACCTACGATAGCCAAAATAGCTGCGAGGTTTAAAAGACTGCTACTGTTACTTACTCGTGAAAGTGCAACCAGTATCATTGGTAAAATATATGCAACCCACTGTCCAATCCAGAACATTGTAGCATACTCACCGTCACCTTTAACATAGCCTAAGATTGCCGCAACTTCTTCAGCTTTCATAGCACCGAAAATGTACTCTGACATATAAATGATAAAGGCCATTAAAGCACTTAATCCTAAAATCGCTCCAAAGAAATTTTTCGTTTCATCGCTTAATTTAGAACCACCGAGAAGGATAATTGCCGCAGAACCCGAAAGTGTTGCTGCCAAAATCATTTGTGCTGATTCTGTCGGCATCTGCCATAATTCTCGTGCTGTTGCTTCAGCCATAATACCGGCAGTATACAGTGTTACAGGAATAGCTAGCAGTGTTACCCAGAACAGTGTCTTGTCAAAGAAAGCCGTAGGCTGCTTTGTCAATATACATTTTTCTTTTCTTATCATTACTGCAATCATAACAAATTCTAAACCTACAAACAGAGTTGCCATCCAAGCACCGACTGTAATTGCTGATGTCCAGTGAGGATAAAAGAATATATGCCACATTCTCCACATTTGGTGCAGATCCAACCATGTGAAAACCAGGAAAATATTCATAAAGATAAAAGAAGCAATCATAACAGGCGTTCTCAGCCCGTTCATTTCACTCGGATTTTTCTTCAATAACAAGAAAAGCATAAATACCAGACCGGTACCGATACTTTTTGCCCACATATTCATTGTTACATACCAACCCCAGAATATATCAGGAATTGCAACATCTAGAGTTACTACAGCATTTGTTGCTGCTAAAGTTTCATGTACCATTAGTGATGCCCCCCTAGTGGAAGTGTTGTAATATTGTTAAACAGGTTATACCCTTCTTCTCTTCTTGATGCAAGAGGATTAAGACTCGCTTGCCCTGCTCCGACATAATAGTGATGAGGATTTGTTCCCTTCTCAGGTTTACGAACCTGTACATCTCTGTGTTCTTGAATATATTTTGAAATATTTGAAGAAGGATCTTCCAAGTCACCAAAAATATTTGCTTCAACAGGACATGCAACTACACAGGCCGGCATCATAGATGATGCTATACGGTGTGCACAGTATGTACACTTGTCAGCAGTCTGTGTTTCAGGATCAATGTATATTGCACCGTACGGACAGGCCATAACACAACCTGCACATCCGATACATCTTTCTTTATCAATATTTACTATACCATTGTCTATATAATGTAATGCACTTACCGGACAAATTCTCTCACACGGTGCATTTTCACAATGATTACATCTAAGAGGGGTGAATGTTCTTTTTGTTTCCGGGAAAGTTCCCACATCTACATATTTAACACGAAGTCTCCATGTACTCAGTGGAACTTCATTTTCCACTTTACATGCGATCTCACAACCTTTACAACCCATACACAGGTGTAAATCAACTAGGAAACCTAATTGCATATATTCTCCTTTGGCCTTTAGTGGCTTATATTAAGATTTATAACTACGACTTATCAACATTAAAAGAAACCCTTATGCACGGCATTTCAGGCTTTTTTTACTGTAGATATATTAACGCACAAACCTTAAAGAAGTTATAAAAGAGTGATATATTTTTGATAATTTTTTTCTCGTGGGTATATCTGGGAAAGTTATATTTCAAAGATTTATATTAGTTATAAAATAAACTTTATAACTAATACATTTTATTTATTTAGGCGCACACGTACAGATTCTTCGTGTGCTGTCAAGCCTTCTGTATTTGCAATCAATGCACATTCTTTGCCTATTTCATTTATAGCATTTTGACTAAATGAAATGATAGAACTTTTTTTCATAAAGTTTTCTACCCCAAGTGGTGAATAGAACTTAGCGGTGCCACCAGTTGGCAATGTATGGTTTGGTCCTGCAACATAATCACCGATGGCTTCTGGTGTATTGTGACCTAAAAATATTGCTCCGGCATGTTTAATGTATGGCAAGAGTTCAAACGGACTCATTGTTGCAACTTCAAGGTGTTCAGGGGCTATTTTGTTCATCAAATAAATCGCCTCATTCATATCTTTTGTCACAATGATTGCGCCACGCTCTTCTATGGATTTTCTTGCAATTTCTTGACGAGGCAGTTTTATAAGCCATGCTTCAATTTCATCTTTTACACTATCAGCCAGTTTTTGTGATGGTGTGATTAATATAGAACTCGCCATTTCATCATGTTCTGCTTGAGAGAGCAAGTCTATCGCCAAGTGATTTGCATTAGCACTCTCATCAGCCAAAATACCTATTTCACTCGGTCCTGCTATCATATCTATGTTTACTTCACCAAAAACCATTTTTTTAGCAGTGGCAACAAAAATATTTCCAGGCCCTGTGATAACATCAACTTTTGGAATTGTCTCTGTACCATAAGCCATAGCTGCAATCGCACTTGCTCCTCCGACTTTATACACTTCACTCACACCACAAAGGTGACAAGCCGCTAACAACAGCTCATTTGGTTCATTCTCAGGTGTCGGTGTACACACGATAATATTTTCAACGCCTGCCACCTGAGCAGGAATCACATTCATCAAAAGTGATGATGGATATGCTGCTTTGCCTCCTGGAATATAGAGCCCTGCACTATCAACCGGAGTTACTTTCTGCCCCAAAATTGTTCCATTTTCTTCCGTATCAAACCATGATTTTGGTTTTTGTTTTTCATGATATGCTTTGATGCGATCATATGCCAGATGCAATGCATCTTTTAATGCTTTATCAATATTTTCATAAGCTTTTTGCATAGATTCTGTCGAAATTTTCAAATCTTCATCATTTTTTGGCGTCCAATTGTCAAACTTGCTGATATGTGATCGCAAAGCCAGATTTTTATCTGTTTTGATATCTTCGATAATATCACTTACTATGCCACTTACATGGGCAATATCCATCTTTCCGCGCGCTAAAAGTTCTTCAAACTTTCCATCAAAATCATTATCACTCGACTTTACAAATATCATTACTTCTTCACTCTCTTTTGGTTTGTATTAAATTCTTTTTGCACTATCTCTAATGCCTGTAAAAACACATCTTTTTTTGCATATCCCAAAAGTGGCTGAAACATTGGATCACCGTTTGGTAACAAAAACCATATTCCCGGAAGGCCCGGAGTATTTTGTGCCAGTACAGCCGGAATATAATCTCTTTTGTCCGTCCATGAACGTACAGCAATAAAATTTTTATTTATCTTCTGCACAACTTTTTCATCTTTAAGTGTTGTTTTATCAAGAAGCAGACAATATTTACAAGAGTGACTTGAAATAATAAAAAGCACAGGCTTATGCTCTTTTTGTGCCTGAGCCATCCCTTCTTGATAATTTTTTGCCCAGTGTATCTCATCAGCCATCAAAGATGTTGTGAGTACAAATGCCAGTACCAATAATAATTTACCCATGTTTTTTTACCTTTTTTAAGAGTTCTTTTGCACATTCCTGTGCTGATTTTTCAGTAACATCTATGATGATATCCGCCAACTTCAGATACTGAGGTCGTCGTTCATCATAAAGTTTTTTTGCTTTTTTCAAATCAGCAAGCAACGGTCTTTTTTTCAACTTTCTTTTTGCATTGGGGTGTTCTTTTAATCGTTTAATGATAGCATCAAAAGGAGAATCCAATAGAACAATTGTACCTATTTTTTGTAAATTAGTCTGTTTATAGAAACCGCCGCCGGTAGAAATGAGTGTATCATGCACACTTGTTTCCAGCCATTTTGCAACCCGTTTTTCCAGTTTTCTAAAATACTCTTCACCGTTTTCTTCAAATATCTTTTTAATTTTTCGGTTCTCCATACTTTCTATAATGTCGTCAGTGTCTATCGTCATATACGAAGAATATTTGAGCGCTTCACGCGCTATACTTCCTTTGCCTACACCCATGAAACCTATCAGTACAATGTTTTTCATTTGATATCCCATACAAATTTAAAATGATTTTATCATATTTAGCATAAAAGTTTTCCATTTATCAACTGTTGGTATAATATCTTCTTTAAAAAATCAACAGTAGGTTTATTATGAAAAACAAAAAGTTTATCACTCTAGGGTTTGCATCGGTTGCGACATCAATAGCGCTTATGTTTTCTTCTTCTTTATTTGCAGAAAGTTCCATAAAAGATGCCCAGGCTTCTAGACTTCAGGCTTTGGAGAAATTCACAAAAGTCATCAGCATAGTACAACAATATGATGTTGATGATGTAACGATAGAAGAGCTTATAGACAAAGCCCTTGACGGTATGATGAAAAATCTTGATGCCCATTCAAATTATCTGACAGAAAAAGATTACAAACGATTAAAAGTACAGACAGAAGGTGAATTTGGCGGTCTGGGAATTACTGTTGGTATGAAAGACGGTGCACTCACAGTTATCTCTCCTATTGACGGAACACCGGCAGATAAAGCAGGGCTCAAGGCAGGGGATATAATTTTAAAAATTGATGACAAATCTACTATTGGCATGACCATAGATGAAGCGGTATCCCTTATGCGGGGAAAAGTCGGAGAACCTATTGATTTACTCATAGTCAGAGAGGGAGAACTCAAGCCTCTTTCTATCCATATTGTCCGTGATATAATCAAAATAGAATCTGTACACGCAAAAGTAATTAATAATGATATTTTATACATACGCGTTGCCAGTTTTGACAAAAAAGTTGTAGAAGATGTTGCAAAAGAGATAAATAAACGCAAAGCTTCCACGAAGGGTATTATTTTAGATTTAAGAAACAATCCCGGCGGATTACTCGACCAGGCAGTAGGTCTGGTTGACTCTTTTGTCGACAGCGGAGTGATAGTTTCCCAAAAAGGAAGACGAAAAATTGAAAACAAAACCTACAGCGCTCATGCTTCAAACACTGTTACAAAGGTTCCTTTGGTTGTTTTAATCAATGGTGGAAGTGCCAGTGCCAGTGAGATTGTCAGTGGTGCCCTGCAAGACCACAAACGCGCTGTGCTCGTAGGAGAAAATACTTTTGGAAAAGGAAGTGTACAGGTTGTTCTGCCTATTACAAAAACTGAAGCGATAAAACTCACTATTGCCAGATACTATCTCCCAAGCGGAAGAACTATTCAGGCCGTGGGCGTGAAGCCTGACGTAGTCGTTATTCCAGGTGAGCTTAAAACACATAAAAATGAGTTTGCCATAAAAGAAGCAGACCTGAAAAAGCACCTGCAGGAAGAACTTGAAAAAGTTGACGGGAAAAAAGAAGAGACTAAAGAAGATAAAAAAGATAAAAAAGATATAATTACGCCAGAAATGCTCAACAAAGACATTCAACTCAAAGAGGCCGTTGACATCATAAAAGCTCTTGTTATAATGAAAGGATAAAAAACGTGGAAAAAAAAGAATTACTTTACGAAGGTAAAGCAAAAAAACTATACGCGACAGAAGATGAGAATTTAGTCATTTCTGAATTTAAAGATGACTTAACAGCATTTAATGGCGAAAAGAAATCTAGCGAAGTCGGAAAAGGAGCACTGAACAATAAAATTTCTACAGAATTGTTCAAACTCTTGGAAAAAAATGGCATTCCTACCCATTTTGTGAAAATGCTTGATGACAATCACATGCTTCATAAAAAAGTTGATGTTATCCTCATAGAGGTCATTGTTCGCAATATTGCAACAGGAAGTCTTACCCGCAATCTTGGTATTGAAGACGGTACGGTTCTTCCTTTTACTCTTGTAGAGTTTGACTACAAAAATGATGAACTTGGTGACCCTAAACTCAATGACCAGCATGCACTGATTCTTGGACTGGTTGATTTTCAGGATGAGCTTGACAAACTTCGCCGTATGGCTCGACAGGTAAATGATATTTTAAAGCCTTATTTTGCTCAAAAAGGTTTGAATCTAGTCGATTTTAAACTTGAATTTGGAAAAGACAAAGAGGGAAATATCATTCTCATTGATGAAATTTCACCGGACAACTGCCGTTTTTGGGACATACAAAGTGGTGAAAAAATGGATAAAGACAGATTCCGCCAAGGACTAGGTGGCGTTACAGTAGCTTACGAGCAGGTATTAAACCGTATTCTCGGTAAATAGCACCAGTGCTATGGGCCTCCTGCCGAAGGCTATAGTGCCCTTTAAGGGTAAAACTCAGTGTTAAAATAAATAATTTTTAGGAAAACAACAAATGAAAGCAATAGTAAATGTATTTTTAAAAGCAGGCGTATTGGACTCGCAGGGAAAAGCTGTACATCATGCCCTTAACTCTCTGCAATTTGGTAATGTTGAAGATGTTCGTGTAGGCAAACAGATCATACTCAAACTGAATGAAACAGACAAAGAAAAAGCAATGTCTGATGTGACAAAAATGTGTGAAGACCTTTTGGCAAACACCGTAATTGAAGACTATACTATAGAGCTTGTATAATGAAAGTTTCTATTTTACAATTTCCGGGAACGAACTGTGAATATGACACACAGTATGCTTTTGAAAAACTTGGTGCACAGACACAGATAGTATGGCACAAATCTACAACAATACCCGAAGACACCGATTTGCTTGTAGTAGCAGGAGGATTTTCCTATGGTGATTACCTCAGAAGCGGCGCTATTGCGAAATTCAGTCCTGTTATGTCTGCGGTAAAAGAGTATGCAGACAATGGCGGCAAAATTTTAGGTATTTGTAACGGTTTTCAGGTTTTGACAGAAGCGAGACTTCTTCCCGGCGCACTGAAGCGTAACGAAGGGCTGCACTTTATTTCAAAACATCACCATCTTCGTGTAGAAAACTGTGACAATGTTTTTTTAAAAAAACTGCATACCGGCGATGTTGTCAATATACCAATAGCACACCATGACGGAAACTATTACATAAATAATGAGGGCTTGGCAGAGCTTGAAGCCAACGGACAAATACTTTTGAGATACACTGACGCAAACGGCGAAATACAAAATCCTAACGGAAGTGTTGCCGGCATTGCAGGTGTTTGCAATAAAGAAAAAAATATTTTTGGCCTTATGCCGCACCCAGAACGCGCCATGGAATCTCTCTTGGGAAGCGATGACGGAATAAAAATGCTAGAAGGATTTTTAGCGTCGTGATCAAAACACTTTTAATTGCTCTCATTTTCATCACATCACTTTTTGCAAATAAAGTGATTTATCTCAGCTATGATGAAATTCCGACAAGAGTTATTAAAGGTGAAATATTTCCCCTAACATACAAAACACTCTCAACAGTAAAAAACTTTGATGATGTTTTGTATGAGTTTTCAAATCATCAAGGTGTCAAAATCCTTGATGAAGCACCCCAGAGAGTGCAAAAAGGAAAATATTATTTTGATACTTTCCATATGCAGGCAACACAAAAGCAGGCAAAACTTCCCGATATTGAAGCTTTTTTAATGGCACCCCATGATTACAATTCTACAACACTCAAAGGTCCAAACCTTAATGTGATTACACTCAATCCCGGGGAAAACTTCTCCAATGTCATAGCCAATAGTTTTACTATTCAAGAGTATAAAACAACGGTCTATGACGATACACACAACATTGTTATATTTGTTGCCTCAGCACAAAACGCTGATCTGAATGAAATCCGTTTTAAACATGTATACAAGCAGGGACTTGAATCAATCTCCGGTAACTATAAGGAAGGGAAGATTATATATTTTGTCATTATTGACAAAAAAATAGAAAATTTTTCTTTTTCCTATTTTAATTTGCTTAAAAATGATTATGCTTTAGTCACAATCCCGATTATAGTCAATGATGACAGTGTTACCACACAAAGTGACTTGCGGCCGCGAGACCAGTCACATGATACAATCAAGATGTATACAGCAACTGCTGTGGCATTCCTAGGTTTTATTTTAGTTCTTGTGCGTCGTAAATATTTCTATCTGATTTTTATTGTCATACCATTAATTTATATAATTTATCTGGCAATACCCCAGAAAAAAGTATGTATCAAAGAGGGAACACCTCTTTATCTGCTGCCGGTAGAGAATTCTACTGTATTTGAAACGACACAAACACAATACCATTTAACGAAAGAAGGACAGGTGCGAAACTTTATAAAAGTAAAACTGAAAAACAATAAAATAGGCTGGGTGAAAAATGAAGATACTTGCTCATATTAGTTGGGCTTATGCCACGTTCATTATCTTTACAGGGCTGACTTTTTCCATAATTTTATATCCGATTTTACCTCGTCCCTATGCAAGAAAAGCAGTAGCATGGTTTATCAGACTCACTACATTTTTCTCTACAACAGTCAAAGGAAAAGAAGATCCCGATGCACAGATGTTTTTAGTAAACCACCAAAGTGATTTGGATATCGGTATTTTGGAGACTGTTACAAATAAAGATATAACATGGGTTGCAAAAAAGTCTCTTTTTGATGTACCGTTTTTTGGTTTGGCAATGAGTATGCCGGAAGATATAGAAGTAGAAAGAGAAAGCAAAACATCTTTAATCAAACTGCTTCGTGCTGCCAAAGACAGGCTGAAGAAGAAAAGAGTCATTACAATGTTTCCCGAAGGCACACGTTCAAAAGGTACCAAAATGCTCCCTTTTAAATCAGGAGCCAAAGTCATAGCAGATCAATACAAACTCAAAGTGCAGCCAATAGTTCTCGTAGAGACTGCAAAATGCTATGATCTTAAGCGTTTTTATTATGTTCCCAGAAATATAAAAGTAGTTTTTTTAGACTCTTTTGTCGCTGATAAAAATGATCCGGACTGGTTAAACAGACTAAGACAAAAAATGCAAAAGGTGTATGATGATGAGTTGGCAGACAATACTCGCAATAGGTAGCGGCGGATTTATCGGAGCAGTATTGCGCTCCTACATTAATGGGCTGATTTCCCACAGAGTACCTCATGAACTCCCCTTTGGTACACTTGGAGTCAACCTTATAGGAAGTTTTATTATGGGTGCTCTTTTGGCATACTTTATGTATTCAACTTTTTTAACACCCCATATGAAATCTTTTCTCTCAACAGGAATTTTAGGCGCATTGACCACCTATTCCACTTTTGCCATTGAAAGTTTTTTGCTTTTAGAGGGAGGAAGTATCGCGCTTGGGCTTTTAAATATGGCACTGAATGTTTTTGGAACAGTATTTATGGCGGGAAGCGGATACTACCTTATCAACCATTTTTTCAAATCCTGATAACCTCATCTGCACACCAGGATGCCAAGTCCATGTCATGGGTAATCAAAAGCATTCCCATTGAGTCGAGATTTTTTATAAGCATTTTCATCACTTCAAGCTGAATCACATTATCAAGTGCCGATGTCGGTTCATCCAGTAACAGGAGTTGCGGCTGCATAAGCATAGCTCTTATGATAGATGCACGCTGAAGCTGTCCGCCTGAGAGTTCATGCGGCAGTTTTAAAAGCAGATCATACTCAAAACTCATATTTTCCATCAAACTGTTGAGATTATCCAAGGACGCCACATCTTTTATTTGGTGCAATAATGTATAGCTCGGATGAAAGGAACTGTAAGGGTCTTGAAAAATCTCAGATACCCTTGAGACTTTAATCGTACCGTTTTGTGCTTTGAGATTTCCGAGTATAAGTTCAAAAAGTGTACTTTTACCGGCTCCGCTCTCTCCGACTATAGCCTTTAACTCTCCCTGTTTTAAATGCAGTGAAAAGTTTTCAAAAAGGGGTTTTTTCTTTGTATAGCCAAAGCTTAGATTTTTTATCTCTAAAACAGTATTTTGCAAAAATCAGCTCTCACTTTCTGCAGGATAGGCCTGTTCAAGTTTTTTATACAGCTCATCAGGCGTCACATCAGCGTGCTTTTCCCATATTCTTTTCATTACAACGTTATCTTCTTCACCCTTCCAGATTTTTATATAACTGCCCTCTTTGTATCCGTGATCCTGACGAAACTGGTTAAGTATGTTTTTTCCTACATAAAGACGATAAAGCGTCTCTAGATTCAGACCACTCATACTGACCAAATCAAAAAATTCTGATACCAGCTCTTCTAAATCAATGCTCTCTTTTGAGACAGCAATGCGTATAAGATTTTCAATTTTTTGCATCACATCCTCCTGCGATGCAAATGCTGCAGCATCAGATGCTATACCACTGAGTGCTTTCAAAGCTGATATGTCTATCGCTATATCTTCGATGCCGCCTTTTAAATTTTTACTGTACTCTTCTATTGCCAGACTCATAATAAAATGCCAGACATCTATAACTTCAATCTGGTGATTTTGCCAGTCAGGCTCGACATCTATACTTTTCCAATGCTTCCAGCCAAAACTGTCCACCATCTCTGCGCACTCCATATATATACAGCGTTTCCAGTTAATAGACTTGCCGTTTTTTGTTATGCCTTTTGTCCACTCTTCACCATTGGTTGCATCGTTGAGCTGATTTTGCAGTTGCAGCATCAAAAAAATTTTATTATTCATCTGTTTCCTTTTAATCTGGAAGAAATTTATTTCTTTATTTTATCTAATATGCTAGAATTCTCTACTTAAAGAGAGAAAGATATATGAAAAGAATCAACTGTAGAAAATGTGAATATTATTATGTAACATGGGAAGCTTCTAAACCACATGGATGTAAAGCGTATGGTTTTAAGTCTGCACAAATTCCCTCTATAGTTGTTTACAACAGTAGTGGGGCTGAATGTTCTTTGTTTAAAGAAAAACAGGTTCGTAAATAATCTTTTTTCCAAAACCCAATTTATTGTCAGTTAATTTAAAATAGCTCACTTTAATCTGCCAAAGTTTTGGCATCATAGCCAAAACATAGGGAAAGTGCTTAAAATAGAGTTTTTTTAAAGAGCTCTCCTGCAGCTCCTGTATCTCTCCTTGAAACTGCAAACCCTCAATTTTTCCGACTTCTTGTGTCTCCAGTAAAATATTGCCTGCAATTTTTGGATTTTGTAAAATATGCTTTACATGTAAAGTATCTTCACTGCTTGCTACAACAAAAGAGAATTTCTCTGCATCATAAGCATAAAAAAGGCTACAAGCACTCACTTGTATACCATTACATGTAGCTAGACTCATAACATGATGTTTCTCTATAAAAGTAGTAATTTTTTTCAGCTCTTGGCTCATTAGTGTCTCAATATGAAACTTTCTAGCTTTTGCGCATCTGTAATCTTACGCTTGTCTAGCATCATTTTGGCAGTTTCATCATTACTCAACATCTCAAAAACTTCAAAAACATTGCTGATATTATAATAACTTTTTATAAAGTCTAAAAGTATTTCAAAGTTATCTTGTTTTGTTGTATATTTTTTATGCTCTTTATATTCCGTCCAATTTATCTCAGCCAATCTCTCTCCTTTGCAATGCCCTCTCAAGGCGCTGAACTATCTCTCTCATTTTAGCAGAGCTTACAGCAAAATTCAAGCGCATATAGCCACTCCCTTCCCTGCCAAAACTGATACCTGCGTTAAGTCCAAGCTTTGCTTCATTGATAAAAAAGGCTCGTAGTTCTTTGTCTTTTACGCCCATTCCCCGACAATCCAACCATGCCAAATAGGTTGCTTCAATCGGTGTAACTTTTATGTATTTTGAATACTTTTGGGCAACTTCATTAAGCATCAAATAATTGTAATACAAATGTATTTTAAGTGCTTCTAACCACTCTTTTGCCTCTCTATAAGCAGTCTCAAATGCCACATGAGACAAAACACACCCTTGTGCAAAATGTACTTTGTCATATGCCTTTTTAAACTGCTTACGTAACTCTTCATTTGTAATAGCCACCGTGCTCATGGCAAATCCGGCCATATTAAATGTTTTTCCAACACCCAGCGCCGTTACTGTAATATCTTTCGCTCTTTCATCCAAAGAGGCAAAAACAGTATGCTTAAATGGTTTATAAACTAAATCAGAATGTATCTCATCTGCAAAAACAACAATATTATGTTCTATACAAACTTCTAAAATCTCTTTGAGTTCCTTTTTTTTCCATACTCTGCCTACCGGATTATGAGGAGAGCACAAGAGTAACAGTTTTGTATTTTCATCAATTTTTGCTTTAAAATCTTCAATATCAAAGCTATATTCCCCGTATTTGTCTACATGTAAAGAGTTTTTTATCAACTTTCGGTTGAGTTGTAATACACTGTGGAAAAAAGGAGGATAGACAGGTGTTTGCACTATAACCCCATCGCCCTCTTTTGTAAAGGCTTCTATTGCTGTATGCATTGATGC
Organism: Sulfurimonas sp. SWIR-19; assembly: GCF_020410885.1. Lineage (GTDB taxonomy): Bacteria > Campylobacterota > Campylobacteria > Campylobacterales > Sulfurimonadaceae > Sulfurimonas > Sulfurimonas sediminis. The sequence goes on from NZ_CP084578.1 coordinate 1,801,429, forward strand.
TACAACTGAATGTGAATACAACATATCGTCTAAATAAAACTCCATACCATGCTCATGTTTCACCCAATCAATTTGTGCTTGGTAAGCGGATGCAGGTACTTCTTCATAACCGATTATGGGATGCTGCAGCCTTTTTTTAACAGCATCCAAAACACATGATGGGGTATCTATATCCATATCAGCTACCCAGACAGGTAAAACATCATCCGTTCCAAAAAGCTGTTTTCTCAGCACATACTTTTCTGCATTGGTGCCTTCACGCTCACTGGCTGTTTCAAAACTGTACTTCTTCAACGCTTTTTCCATACACTCACCTGTGAAACAGTATGTTGGTATTTTCTGGCTGTCTCTTTTATGACAAACTCCAAATCTTGTACATGTAAAAGCTCAAATTTATCATGAAGAATATCTTTGAGACGCTCTATTGTTCTGACTGCATTGCCGTTTTCGTCTTTGTATCCGCCAAGCCAAAACTCTTTTTTTGTAGAGCTTTCCTGCCATGTATAGGGAGAGGTAAGCATCAGTATACCGTCTGCATTGAGTCTTTTGTCTACCGTGTCCAAAAAGAGTCTTGGGTTGTAGAGTCTGTCTATCAAGTTCGTCGCCATTATCAAATCATACGCGGTGAAACTAGGCTTCAGGTTACAGGCATCTCCCTGCCAAAAAGAGACTTTTTGCGCAAGTTCTTCATATCCCAAATCCTGCAGAGTCACTTTTTTATTGATACTGAGTTCGCCCTCTTCTTTACATGTAAACGCGACATAGCCTGCTTCTTGTAATTTGGAACCGACCTGAATGAAACGTACAGAAAAATCTATACCCTCAACTCTGTCAAATCTCTTTGCAAGTTCGAAACTGGCTCTTCCTGTTGCGCAGCCTAAATCCAGTGCTTTTGTTGTGTTTATTGCATATTTTGCAGCAATCTTTGCACAGGCTGTGGCAAAATTTTCCACACAAAAATGCGTGTCACCATACTGAAATTCACAATACTGCGAAACAAGTTCATCACTCTCATAGACATCACCACTCTCATCTTTGCTGTTTTGTGTTATAACATAGCGAAAACCGGCATTTTGAAAAAAGTGTTTTCTAAATGCATACCGAGAGTGTTTCATGATTAGATTTCCACTACTGGCCCATGAAGAACCAAGTATCAAAGCATGCTTGTCATCAAAAGTAGGCACAGAAAAGTCGTCATAGGCCGCATGCACTTCAAAACCTTTAAAAGGGCGTATCGGTGTTCTGCTCCACTGCCATACATTTCCTATAACATCATAAATCCCGTTAAAACCGAATTCATCAACAGGACAGGAGGAGGCATAATGATAAAAATTGATATTTGCACGACTCTCATGCAGGGCAGGAACATCTTTCAGATTCGCTCTCTTATATATCAATTCATATTCTGCCTCACTTGGAAGGAGGTACTCTTTGTTCTCTTTTTTGCTTTTGTATCTGCAAAATGCTTCGGCCTCAAGGGCATTCACATCCACAGGCCAATCTTGCGGCATATCTATAATCTTGCTAAGGGCTCTGTACTTAAAGACTCCGTTTTCTTTGACCCAAAAATGGGGATGCTTTGCATTTGATTTTTGTAAAAATGCCAACCCTTCTTCGTCCCAGTACTCTTTTGTTTCATACCCGCCGTCATTGACAAACTCCATAAATTCACCATTGCTGACAAGAAATTGAGAAACCTGAAATTCTTTAACAACTTCTTCATAGCTGCCATATTCATTATCCCATCCATACAGATGATGATTCTTGGATTTTCCCAGAGTAACTCTGTCGCCCTTGAGTGTTATCATCTCATTTTGAGGCGCCTTTGAAGAGTGTGTACATATATTGAATTCAGGGACATCTTTGATATATTCCAGAGGCATTTGACGATGCAGCACCAAAGATGTCTCTATGTGAATGCGCTCATGCTCTATCCCCATCAGTATAATCCACATAGCAGAATCCTCTCGAATCGGCAGTGTAAAATCCAGGCGCATAATCAAGTCATCCACAAGTTTGCGTACAGCATTTCGATAATTTCTTACTGCTGAGACTTCAGGCCATCTGTAGCGTGACTCTTCCAGGTCATCCCAGCGCATTTCATCCACACCTACAGCGAACAGAGACTCAAATTCAGGATTTATTCTTTCATAAATTATTTGCATACTCATGAGTCTGTTTACAAAAAAAGTCGCTGTATGTCCAAAATAAAATATCATCGGATGACGGGTCGGTTCGCTCTTCTTGTAAAATACAGACTCATCTTGCAACAATTCAAAAACTTTTTCAAACAGATCAAAGGTATTATGGAAGTACTCACGTATCTCTTTGCGTTTTTGTTCAATACTTTGACCCTCAAGTGTAACCGGGTACATACTTATCTTACTCAATATTTTTCCTCTTTTTAGTTATAATCATTATATGAAATTTTATCAAAGTAAATTATTAAACAACTTTGCAAAACTCACGCATCTCTTTACATGTAAGGAAAGCGGGAATTTAGCCTTTCATGTTCAGGATAATCCAAAAAATGTACTGCAAAATCATAAATCTTTGGCAAAAAAACTCCATTATGACTATAAAACACTTGTACATATGAAACAGTTTCACTCAAATATTGTCAAAAGAGTTGATGAAAACGACAACTTTTACAATCCTCCAGCCTGTGACGCAGTAATTACAAACAAAAAAAACACACCTCTTCTGGTAATGGTAGCTGACTGTTCTCCTGTCCTTTTTTATGATCCCAAACAAAATGTCATTGCTGCAGCACATGCCGGCAGAACAGGAGCCTTTGAAAATATTGTTCAAAATGTAATTGGGTGTTTTGTCAGTGACTTTTCATCTGATATTAAGGACCTTATTGTCACCGTCGGACCTGCAATATGTCAGAAATGTTATGAAATAAATGAGCAAATTTACCAAGAGGCAAAAGAGAAAAAAGTCAGTTATGCGGTTGAGAAAAAAGGAAAGAAATTCTACCTGGATATCAGAGCAATACTCAAAGAACAATTCCGTACAGCAGGTGTTTTAGCCAAGAATATTGAGATATCAGATATTTGCAACCGTTGTAACAGTGATACTTTTTATTCCTACAGACATACTGGTAAAACAGGGCGCTATGGAGGCGTCATTATGCTTTAGATCTCATAAAAATATGTTGCATACGCCTTGTCAAGTTCAGAGAGTTTTACATGAAAAACAGCACGAACTTTCTCCTGAATATCTTTCCAAAAAGAGTCCAGCACAACACTTGCTCCAACATTTTGCCCTGCTACAAAGAGTTCTCCTTCCAAGGCTTCTATAATATCAAGAACGATAATACTAGAAGCATCTGTGGCCAGTTTATAGCCGCCGTTTGCACCTCTTATACTTACAACAAAGCCGTGCTTTTTCAAGTTTGAAAGAATTTGTTCAAGGTAACCGTGCGAAATTTGCGTCATAGCAGCTATCTCTTTTATCTGCATCAGCTTGTTTCTGGGAGAGTTGTACAACGCATGCATTGCTGCAACGCCATACAGGCTTTTTGTAGATACTCCTACCATTACACAAATCTTTTATATAAATAGTACATTTTGCATCCCAGACAGTAGTTAAAAGCAACTTCTAAAAACAAACATACAAGAAGAACACCACTCATAATATAAAACAGCACTTCTGCATGTAATAGATCAAATAATAATATGAATACTAAAAATATCAACCCAAAATATGTAGCCAGCCTTTTAGCCGCAGCATCTTCAAATTTACTCTTTACATGTAACAGCTCTTTAGTTCTTGCAGACAGAAAGTACAAAGGGCTGTAATTTTTGTTAATAAAAAGTCTTATTATAAAATCTGCAATTAAAAAAAGCAGGATACCCCTGGTTGATGTACTAAGATAAAGACCAAAAAGCAATAAAATATAAGATGCATTAATTCTGACAATATTAGCATCAACTTTGATAAATGATATAGGACAGGACTTTTGACTCATGCCGACTCCTTGTATTGATTGTTGGAATAATAATAAAGAAGTCGTTTAAAGTCAAGTAAACATAGTAGATTACTAAGGATTATGATTTATGACTTTTTCTGCAAGTTGTTCAGGCAAGAGTTCTAAAGACTCTTCTACGACTCTGGTATTGCCGTGTGTGATAAATGCATCTTCGTATTCAAAGGAAACAACGGATATATTTAAAATCTTCTCCTTCGCTAAAAACTCTAAAATTGCAGAACCTACACCACCATGCTTAGCTGTATCTGAAAAAACAAACCATTTGTTGTACTTGTCTGACAAATCTCTAAGCATCTCTTCATCAAGCGGTTTTACAAAACGTAAATCGAGAATACTTACATCTTCCTTCATATATTGTGCTGTTTGATATGCCCGTCCGACACCATTTCCGTACCCGATAAAAAGAATATTACTCTTTGCCGTTTGTAAAAGCTGGGATTTTCCAAGTTCAAAAGGGGCAGACTCAGGCAAATCAGTTTCTGCAAAAGAACCCCTCGGATAACGCAAAGAACACGGATGCTCATATTTTGCGGCAAAACCCATTGCCTGATGAAAACTCTTCTCATCTCTAGGTGCGAACAGTGTCATATTTGGAATGGCCCGTAAATAACTGACATCAAATACACCCTGGTGGGTTTCTCCGTCTTCTCCGACAATTCCGGCACGGTCAAGCGCAAATACAACCGGCAGATCCATCAAACAGGTATCGTGAATTACCTGATCATAGGCACGCTGCAAAAATGTAGAATAAATACTGCAAAAAGGCTTAAATCCCTCTTTTGCCAGTGCTGCCATAGAGGTCACGGCATGCTGTTCTGCAATAGCCACATCCCAAAAACGTGTCGGGTACTTTTCTATCAAAGTGCTTAAACCTGTACCACTGGGCATTGCTGCTGTAACCCCGACAATCTTTTCATTTTTTTCACATAAAGAAAGAAGAGACTCGGTATATATCTGTGTAGCGGTTTTTTTTGCGGTTTTTTTTGCGGAACTTCCACTTGAAAGATCAAACGGACCGACACCATGCCATTTTTCCTCTTTGCCTTCTGCGATTTCATACCCTTTTCCTTTAAGAGTCTGTGCATGAATTATAACCGGTTCATTGAGTTTTCTGGCTGTTTTCATAATATCTACAAGTTGTGCGATATTATGCCCGTCTACAGGACCAATATAATTAATTCCCATCTCTTCAAAAAGTATACCCGGGGTAATAAGCTTCAAAGATTCTTCCATGCGCTTTGCAATATATCTGGCACCGTCACCAAAGTTATCTACAAAACTCTCCGTATTTTTTTTAAATCTTTGATAAAAAGGAGAAGCCATGGCAGAGCTGAGCATCCTGCTGATTGCACCAATAGGTTTTGCTATACTCATCTCATTATCATTTAAAATAATAATCATCGGGTACTTTCTCTCGCCCAACTCATTTAATGCCTCATACACCATGCCTGCCGTCATAGAACCGTCACCGATAAGCACCACGGGAATGCGTTCATTTTGTTCACCCTTGAGTGCTATGGCTTTTGCAGCCCCTACACCTAAAGATATTGAAGTGGAACTGTGTCCTGCCACAAAATAATCATCGCTGCTTTCGCTTGGTTTTGTATAACCGCATATTCCGTTAAACTGTCTGAGTGTGTCAAATTCTTCCCATCTTCCTGTAAGCAGCTTGTGGGCATACGCCTGGTGTGATACATCAAAGATAAAAGGATCTTTTTGAGAATCAAATACTTTATGCATAGCCACAATTATCTCTGTAGCACCGAGAGTGGAACTTAAATGTCCACCGTTTTTACTTACAACCTCTAAAATTCTTTTTCTGATATCTTCACTGAGAGCCTCAAGCTCTTTAACATTTTTCTCTTTTATATTCATTCTACTCACTTAAAGCTGCCTTTTTTACTCTCTCAAATCTTTTTGATATTTGTGCATCAATATTGCCTGCATCACTCAAAACTATAACACCGCCTTCACTTACTGCACTTTCAGGTACAACTTTTACATGCTCAAGTTTGCTAAAATGTTCTGCGATAACGCTGTAATCTTTTGGATTGATCTTCAGTGTTATTTTAGAAGCACTTTGTAATTCCTGTATTAACTCATCACTGAGTTTTTGAGCAATCTGTGAGGAATTTTCACTTACTTCAATCTGTACAACCTCTTTTGCAATGTCTATGGCCGCATGTAGCAATTCGTTTTTTATACCTTCTAAAGCTTTTTCAAATTCACTCGCACTCTCTTCAAGTTTTTGTATGGAGTTTGTCAAAAGCTCGAGTTTGCTGCGCAGTGTTTTGTCAATCTCTTCTCTTGCTTTTGCCTCTCCGGCCTTCAAGCCTTCGGCAAAAGCCTCTTCCTTGGCTTTTTTCAGTTCTTCTTGAAACTCTTCTTCTTTGGCTTCAAGTCTCATTTGCAGTTTTATAAAGTTAGATGACATTTCATCTGTTTTTTTCATTAAAGACTCTATAAGTGAATCTTTTGAACTCGTACTCAGAGCACTCGAATCAACATCCGAAGCTCTTGCCTTTGGATTGTCTTCTTGTGTAAATACTTTTTGTTCTTTTTTTTGCTCTTCTTTTGAGCCCATTGCGATAACTTTAAAACTATATTTTTGCACATTATGCTCATTAATTTCATTTTCAGATATTATACTTGCCATTTTTTACTCTATCATCTCTTCGCTCGATCCCATTTGGATAGTTCCCGCTTCAGCCAACTGATTGACCACTTCAACGATTTTTCTCTGAGCTGCCTCAACATCTTTCATTTTAACGGCTCCAAGGAACTGCATCTCTTCTTCAAAGGCTTCACGGGCCCGTTCACTCATTGCAGAGAAAAACTTCTCTTTTAACTCTTCCGGGGCAGATTTGAGTGCCAGCATAAGTTCTGCTTTGTCTACAGCCTTTAAAATCTCTGCAATAGAATTCTTGTCCAAAGTCACAATATCTTCAAAAGTAAACATCATCTCTTTAATCTGTGTTGCCAACTCTTCATCGACCTGCTCAATATTTGCCAAAGTTGCTTTAGAACTTTTTGCACCAAGGCGGTTAAAGATATCTGCAACCGCACGTGTTCCACCAACTTCTACTTTGTAAGAAGCAAGAGATTCAAGTTTTGATTCAAGAACAGCAGAAACCCGTTTAATCACCGAAGGAGAGATATCTCCGAGTTTTGCCATACGCATTGCAACTTCACTTCGCAAATCATCCGGAAAATACTGCAATGTGTCAGCAGCCTCTGTAGGGTCCATATGTGCCAAAATCAAAGCAATGGTCTGTGGATGTTCATTGATAATAAAATCGGAAAGCTGTTGTGGCTTGATTTTTGACAGGTAGGCAAAATTTTGTGTGTTTTGCATGCTTTTTGAGAGTTTATCCAGAATCTTTTTTGCCTCTTCGGGACCGAGTGTTCTGTACAATAACTCTCTTGCATACTCCATACCGCCTGAAGTCATATACTGACCTGACTGAAATATTGCATGAAACTCTTCTAAAACAGCGGTTGCTATTGCCTTGTCAATGGTTCTGTTTGCTGCAATATATTTTGATATTTCAGTAATAGCCTCAACACCCATATTTGAAAATATTGCCGCTGTTGCGTCTTCACCCAACTGCAGCAGAAGTATGGCAATTTTTTCTGCCATACTCATTTCATCAAGTGCGGCCTGTTGTTGCTGTGTTAAAGTGGCCATACTTACTTCCTCTCTTTAGACGGGACTTCAGATTCTTCACTTAAAAGAGCCTCCAGCAAAGAAGCCACCTCTTCGGGTGTATCTTCCGCCATAGTTTTTACTTTTTCCAAGATAACCTCATGTTTGAGGTCATCTTCGTTAAAATTACTTCCCATACCAAGTTGCTCTTCAACTTTTTTACGCATTTTTTGTACTTTTTCTACCAAATCATCGCCCTCTTCTTCATCAAGTTCCAGTGAAGGGGCAACAAGATCTTCTTCTTCTTTTGATACTTCAAGCATCTTATCCGCAAAGGGAGCAATGACTTTTTTGTACAAAATAAACAACAGGATAAACACAAACAGATATTTGAGCAAGCCGGAAAATGGCGCCAGATATGTTTCAGTGAAGGCGATGGCTTTATTGACGCCCTGAGCACCTCTGCTTGCAGACGCTCTTTCAAACTGCAAATTTTGTACACTGATTTGATCGCCTCTTTTTGGGTCAATACCGACAGAACGACTGGCAAGAGAGGTTAAGGCATTTATGTCCGCAGCATCCAAAGGCACATACTCCATCTCATCAGTTGGATTCCCCTCTTTGTCCAGTTTTGGTTTGTATTTTCCGTCAACGACAACTGCAGCCGTTATCCTTTTGATTCTTGCAAACTGGCTCTTTGTGGTGCTGACGGTTTTTCCGACTTCATAATTCGTTGTGCCGGAGTTTTTTGAATATTTCTCTACCATTTTATTTGAGGCAAGTCCCTGTACCGGGCCGATGTTACTCACAGTTCCGGGAACTCCTCCGACTTCTTTTGGTGCACTTCCTTCTCTTTTTTCTTCATTAACCTGTTCGCTTCGTACAACATTTTCAGGATCATATTTTTCGGAAGTAGAGTTTTTTTGCGAAAAATCAAATTCTATGGTTACCTGTGCCACAACCTTGTCACTGCCGCCTACAAAAGGTGCGATAACATCAATGATTTTTTCCTGCTTTTTCTTCTCTTCTTTTATTTTATATTTTTGCTGAGCAATAGAGAGTTCACTCATTTGTGCCATTTCATCGTCATCACCAAGTGTTACGCCGTCACTGTCAATCAGCATTACATTAGAAGATTTTAATTTTGGCACAGCTGCTGCGACAAGATTTTTAATTCCCCTTATTTGCTTGGAAGTAAGCATCCTTCCCTCAACCAACTGCACCATTACAGAGGCTGTCGGATCAACCTGTTTGGATACAA